>JAFGOG010000065.1 GCA_016926595.1 Anaerolineae bacterium | reverse complement strand
GAGACACATCAGTAGAAGAAGCATATAGTAGCATGGGTGATGCATGGCAAGAACCCAGCATCCAATATCCGAAATCGAATCTCTACCACTGAAGGAGGCATAGCCGTTGATTACCGAAGCAAAAGTTCGTGAAGCCTTGACAGGGGTCATGGACCCCGAGTTGCACAAAAGCCTGATCGAGCTGGGTATGGTCCGCCAGGTGCGGATCGAGGATGGCCGGGTGGGGATCACCCTGGCCTTGACGACGCTGGCCTGTCCGCTCAAGGACCAGATCGTAGGCGACGTGAAAGCGGCGGTTGGCGCGCTGGAAGCCGTCGAGGACGTGACCGTCGAGCTGACCGAGATGACCGACGAGGAAAAACGCCGCATTGGCATCGGCGTGCCCGAAAAGGGTGCGGCCGAAGACCTGAACGTGATTCGCCGCGTCATCGCAGTGATGAGCGGCAAAGGCGGCGTGGGCAAGTCGTTGGTCAGCGGCTTGCTGGCCATGGCCTTGCGCCAGTCAGGCCACCAAGTGGGCATCCTCGACGCCGACATCACCGGGCCGAGTATCCCCAAGATGTTCTTTCCTGGTGGGGCGCAGTTGGGCATGAGCCCATTGGGCCCCATGCCGCCCAAGAGCAGGACCGGCATCCAGGTGATGTCGATCAACCTGCTGCTGGAACAGGAGGATCAGGCCGTCATCTGGCGCGGGCCGCTGGTCAGCGGAGCGATCAAGCAGTTCTGGGGCGACATCTTTTGGGGGACGCTGGATTATCTCGTCGTGGACCTGCCGCCCGGCACATCCGATGCCTCGCTGACAGTGATGCAGTCCCTGCCCATGTCGGGCATCGTGCTGGTTAGCTCGCCGCAGGACCTGGCCGGCATGGTCGTGCGCAAGGCGGCCCACATGGCCCGCCAGATGCAGACGCCGATCCTGGGACTGATCGAAAACATGAGCTATTTCGAGTGCCCCGACACGGGCAAACGCTACGACATCTTTGGTCCCAGCCATGCCGAAGAGACGGCGCGCCGGCTCGACGTGCCTTTCTTGGGGCGGCTGCCCATCGATCCCGAGATCGCCCGGTTGTGTGACGCGGGGCGGATCGAGGACTATGAGAGCGAATTCTTTGCGCCCATCGCCCAGGACCTGATCTCCAGGACGCCCGAGGCGCAGCGCTCGGCCTTTATGCAGGCGCACGGAGGCCGGTGATGAGCGCAAGGTAGGGCAACGTTGCATCAAGATTTGTACGACAATCATAAATCTAAGGAGGGGTGAGTAATGCCAGAGTTTATTAATCCGTTCAGTGGGAAGGTGCCCGATCGCAAGCTGACCCACGAAGAGCTGATCCGGGCGATCCGTTTGAACTTGGCTGCAGAGCACGAAGCCATCCATCTCTACATGGCCCACGCCGAGGCTACCGACCATCCCCTGGCCAAGAAGGTATTGGTCGACATCGCCAACGAGGAGCGGGTCCATGCCGGTGAGTTCGAGCGATTGCTGGAAATCCTGACCGGCGACGAGGACCGCTGGCTGGCCGAGGGTCGAGAGGAAGTGGACGAGATGGCCGCCGAGATGGGCGCAGCCGGGTAAGGGGTAGGTGCTGACAAGAGTGGCGCCTGAGAGGCAGGCGTCGACGTCTGTCTCTCAGAGGCCATTCTCAATCTTCCAACCTTCAACAGGAAAGGAATCAAGGACAATGCGAATCGTAGTTTCTGCACAAGGTGAGAACCTGGACGCGCCTGCCAGCCCGGTCTTTGGCCGGTGCTCAACCTACATCTTTGTCGACACCGAAACCATGCAGTTCGAGGCCGTGCCCAACCCGGCGATGAGCCAGGGCGGGGGCGCGGGCATCCAGGCGGCCCAGTTTGTGGTAGAGCACGGCGCCCAGGCCGTGCTCACCGGAAATCTGGGGCCGAACGCTTTCGGTGTGCTGCAGGCGGCTGGCATTCCCGGCTACCTGGTCCCTGAAGGCACCGTCCGCCAGGCGGTGGAGGCCTTCAAGGCCGGCCGGGTCCAGCCGATAGGTGGCGCCAACGTCGCCGCCCACGCTGGGATGGGAGGCGGAGCAGGCCTGGGAACAGGCCGTGGCATGGGCCGTGGCATGGGCCGCGGCATGGGCCGTGGTATGGGCATGGGCATGGGTGGTGGATTTCAGTCGCCGCCGCCCGCTCAGCCAGCGCCAGGGACCTCGCCCGAATCGGAGCTGGCCCAGCTTCGCGACACCCTGCAAAGCCTGCGCCAGCAATTGGCCGAGACGATGGACCGGATCGACCGGCTAGAAAAGGGAGGATAATCCATGGGTAGAGGAAGAGGCGGAGGACAAGGACAGGGCGGCGGCCGTGGTCAGGGCCGGGGACCGGGGCGCATGGGCGGAAAAGCCGCCGGGCCGGGCGGCTACTGTGTCTGCCCCAGTTGCGGGCACCAGGTCCAACACCAGGTCGGGCAGCCCTGCTACGACATCAAGTGCCCCAAGTGCGGCACGGCCATGACGCGCGGGTAAGCGCGCCGCAGTACCTACAACCTATACCAGGAAAGCCGCGCCCGACCCATCCTGGTCGGGCGCTGGCTGGAGACCGGCATGATCGAGCAAAAAGAGGCGAGCGACTTTGATCGTTGGGTGGCCGCCCTGCAAGAGGCGATCCTGGAGCGCGAGCAGGCCATGTTTTCGGCCAGGGTTCTTGCAGAGGCGCGCTGCCCCCAGAACATGGGCGTCATGGACGATTTTGATGCCTATGGGCTTGTGTTCGGCCCGTGCGGCGATACCATGGAGATCTTTTTGCGGCTGGATGGAGGGCGGATCGAAAAAGCTGCCTTCATGACCGATGGCTGCGGACCGACGGTGGCCTGCGGCAGCATATTGACCAGCATGGTGCGGGGCAAGAGTCCAGCCCAGGCCGCCGCCATCGAAACGGAAGAGCTGATCACCGCTCTCGACGGCCTGCCGCCAGAGCACATCCACTGCGCCACACTGGCTGTCAACACCTTGCGTGAGGCGATAGCCGATTGTCGTCCGGAGGCAAGTGGGGGGAGCGGGTAGATGGCCTCTCTTGGGCCTGAACGGCGAGCTGCGCCCCAGGCCACGCGGGTCGCTCTGGCGTCGATCGCTGTCAACATCCTTCTCAGCCTGTTGAACCTGGCCATCGCCGCTGCTTCCGGCAGCCTGGCCGTGGCAGCCGAGATGGTCCACAACCTGGTGGACCTGGTGGCCTCGGTGGCCGTGCTGGCCGGGGTCAAGATCTCGGAGCGGGAGAGCCGCGCCTTTCCCTACGGGCTCTACAAAGTGGAGAACGTCGTAGCCGTCGGCGTGGCCCTCCTCATCTTTTTCACCGGCTACGAGATCGCCCGGGAAGCGCTGCGCGGCCAGGGCGGATCGCCCACGGTCAGCGGCTGGATGCTGGTCGGCGTGGCCTTATCGGCGGTGATCCCGCTGGCCTTCAGCCGTTACGAGATGCGCATAGGCCGGGAGATCAACTCGCCCAGCCTGGTGGCCGACGCCCAGGAATACCGCGCCCATGTCTTTTCCTCGGGCATAGTGCTCCTGGCGCTGATCGGCCACATGGTTGGCTTTCCGCTGGACCGCTACGCGGCGTTGGTCATCGTGTTGCTCATCGCCAAAACAGGCTGGGAGCTGCTGGTGGACGGCATGCGGGTGCTGCTGGACGCCTCGCTCGATGCCGAAACCTTGAGCCAGGTGCGGGCGATCGTCCAGGCCGATCCGGCGGTCACCGAGATCCGGTCGCTGGCCGGGCGCAACGCTGGCCGCTACCGTTTCCTGGAGGCCGACGTGGCGCTGCGGGTAGACAACCTGGAAAAGGCCCACGGGGTCAGCCGCCGCGTCGAAGAGGCCATCCGCGCCCAGGTGCCCCACGTTGAGAGGGTGCTGATCCACTACGAGCCCCAGGTCCGCAGCCACCTGCGTTATGCGCTTCCCCTGGCCGACCCGTCCGGCGCCGTCAGCCCGCACTTTGGCGAAGCGCCCTACTTTGCCCTGGTGACGGTGCGCGTTGCCGACGGCCAGGTGGAGCGCCAGGAGGTGCTGTCCAACCCTTACGCCAGCGTGGAAAAGGCCAAAGGCATCCGCGTCGGCGAGTGGCTGGTGGACCTCAAAGTCGACGTTGTTTTGCTGCAAGAAGAGGTGCATGGCAAGGGGCCCGCCTACGTCTTTGCCGACGCCGGAGTAGAGACGCGGCTGACCGAGGCGGCAACCTTGGCCCAGGCGCTTGCCCAACAGGTTTAAGAACGGGACTCAGGAGGAACATAACAGATGATCATCGCGGTAGCAAGCGGCAAAGGCGGCACGGGCAAAACGACCGTGGCCACCAGCCTGGCGTTGGCGGTAGCAACAGCAGCGCGGAATGGAGCGGATCGAGCCGGGCCGGTCGATTCGGCAGACTCGCTGTTCCTCGACTGCGACGTCGAAGAGCCCAACGCGGCGCTCTTTCTCAAGCCGGGATTGGATCGCCGTGAGGAGGTCGGCATCCTGATCCCGGAGGTCGATTTCGACAAATGCACCTACTGTGGCCGTTGCGCCGAGGTGTGTGTGTGGCACGCCATCGCCGTGGTCGGGCGCAGGGTGCTCGTATTTCCCGAGCTGTGTCACGGCTGCGGCAGTTGCACCCTAAACTGCCCGGAGGGGGCCATCCACGAGGTGCTGCACGCCATGGGCAGCCTGGAATCGGGCCGGGCCGGGCCCATCGCCTTTGGTCACGGCATTCTGAATGTGGGCGAGGCGATGGCGGTGCCGATCATCCGCCAGCTAAAGGCAAAGCACATGGCAAATGCCGATTACGGCTTGGCGATCCTCGACGCATCGCCCGGTACCTCCTGCCCGGTGGTAGAGACAATGCGCGGCGCCGATTTCGTCCTGCTGGTCACCGAACCGACGCCATTCGGTCTGCACGACCTGCGCCTCACCGTACAGGTCGCCCGCGATGAGCTGGGCCTGCCGGTGGGTGTTGTAGTCAATCGAGACGGCGTGGGCGACGCCGGCGTGGACCGCTATTGCGCGGCGGAGGGCATTCCCATCCTGATGCGCATCCCGCTGGACCGGCGAATCGCCCAGGCCATCTCGGGGGGGGAGGCGCTGGTGGATGCGCTACCCGAATATCTGCCCCACTTTCGCCAGCTATATGCGCGGATCGTCCAGGAGGTGACCCCATGAAGCAACTGGTCATTCTTAGCGGCAAGGGAGGCACAGGCAAAACCTCGGTGGCGGCAGCGCTGGCCCATTTGGCCTCGCAAGAGATGCCCATCGTCCTGGCCGACGCCGACGTGGATGCCGCCAACCTGGAGCTGGTCCTGGCCCCGGTCAAGCTGGAAGAGCACGTTTTCATGGGCGGCCAGGTGGCGGTCATCGACCCGGACCTGTGCCAGCTTTGCGGCCGCTGCTACGAGGTGTGCCGCTTTGAGGCCATCCTCCCCGGCGAGGACACCTACCGGGTGGACTCGCTGGCCTGCGAGGGCTGCGCCTCATGTGTCTACCAATGCCCAGAGGATGCTATTCACGTCGAGGAGCAGCAGGCCGGCCTCTGGTTCCGCTCCGACACGCGCTTTGGGCCATTGTTTCACGCCCACCTCTTTGCCGCCCAGGAAAATTCGGGCAAGCTGGTTACGCTGGTCAAACAACAAGGCCGGCTGCTCGCCCTCGACCAGGGGCGAAAGCTGCTCATCGTCGACGGGCCGCCGGGCATCGGCTGCCCGGTCATTTCAGCCAATGCCGGGGCCGACCTGGCCTTGTTGGTGACCGAGCCCACCGTCTCGGGCGTGCACGACCTGGAGCGTATCCTCGGCACAGTGAACCACTTTCAAGTGCCGGCGCTGGTGCTCATCAACAAAGCCGACGTCAATCCGGCGCACACCGCCGGCATCGAAGCCTTTTGCCGGGCGCAAGGGATCGCGTTGGTGGGCAGACTGCCCTACGACACAGCCGTCACCGAGGCAATGGTCAGGGGCCAGCCGGTGACGGCCTACCAGCCGGATGGCCCGATGGCCATGGCGCTCCGCGAGATGTGGGCGCAGTTGCGAGATCGCCTCAATGGCGAACGGTAGAGAGAGGGGGAAAGCGTGGAATTGGAGCAAGCCATCGTCGATCGGCTGCGGGAAGTGATCGATCCCGAGACGGGGGTAGACATTGTCCGCATGCGGCTGATCGAAGAGCTGCGCGTGGACGGCGAGACCGGGCGGGTTAGCTACAAGTTCCGGCCCTCGTCGCCGCTTTGCCCGCTGGCTGTGCACCTGGCGTTGGGCATCCGCGATGCGGTCGCCGGCGTGCCGGGTGTGACGGCTCAGGAAATTGAGGTTGTAGGTTACGTGGGTGCCGATGAGTTGAACGCGTTACTCAAGGAGTAAATATGTGCCAAGCGACAGTTTATCTTGCTCAGAAGGGTCAAGAAAAGGAAATGATGCGCGACGTAATCCTGCTGGAGCCGGTCAAAGAGGGCGTGCGAGTGCAGGCCTTCTTTGAAGAACCGGTGATCCTCCAAGCCAGGATCGGCCGCATCGACTTTCTAAAGCACACCGTCACCTTGGTGCCGGTGGAGGGAGGACAAGATGGCGACGATTGAACATCACCATGGAAGCGGTACCGTGCAGGACAAGCTGCGGGCGCTCCTGCCCCATTGGATAGAGCACAACGCCGAGCACGCGGCCGAGTTCCGCAACTGGGCCGGGCAAGCTCGGGCTGCTGGCCATGAAGAAGTAGCCGACGAGATCGACACGGCCGCCAAAGAGCTGGGCTGGGTCAATGAGGCATTGAGCACCGCGCTGCAAAAACTGGGTGGGTTGGTGTGAGCTAGAGGAGGTAAGAGGCTGTGATCGCCATCGACTTGGAGCGCTGTACCGGCTGCGGTGCCTGTGTAGAGGTCTGCCCGACCGGCGCCTTGCGCCTGGTGGGGGGCAAGGCCACGGTGGACCAATCGCTCTGCCGCGAGTGCGAAGCCTGTCTGGCGGCCTGCCCCACCGAGGCCATCATCCTGGTGACACAAGAAGCTCCGGTAGTGGAAAAAACCCACCTGCCGGCTGTCCGGCCACAGCCAGAGGTCATCCAGGTTAGAACGTCGCCCGTGCCGGTGTCCCTGCGATCCCAAGTGCTGCCCGTGGTCGGCACGGCGCTGGTCTGGGTCGGGCGTGAGATCCTGCCCTGGCTGGCCGATTCTGTCCTAGACACGCTGAGCCGCTACACGATCCGGCTGCCGGCGAGAGGCGCGGAGCGCGATCGGAAGGCTCCGGCTTCTGCTGGAAGGGGTGGTCGCCGCCAGCGCCGCCAGCGCCGCCGAGGCGGCGGCGGTTGGAGCTGACCTGCTGGCGATCCAACGTCTGGCTTTTTGGGGGAGGTTCCATGCCAATCTATGAATACCACTGTGCCACGTGCCAGGCGCGGGTCGAGGTCCTGGTCCGCTCCTACGCGACCACGCCGGCCTGCCCCAACTGCGGCAGCCCGCTGACCGACAAGCTCTTCTCCGCGCCCCACCTGCTGAGCGGCGAGTCGCGCCGCCCGGCGGGCCACACCTGCTGTGGCCGCGACGAGCGATGCGACGCCCCCCCCTGTTCTGGCGGGAGTGCCTGCCGCCGCGACTGACCTGGGCGCCCGCGTCAGGAGAATGAGGCGGAGCGATTGGGCGATACTGCACTCGGGGAGAGGTTATGGCATCTCACCGGCCAATCCGCGGATCGAGGACGGTGTTCAGCCCGTCGCCGAGCAGGTTCCAGCCGATGCCGAAAAGCACCAGGGCCAGGGTGGCCGGCACGAACACCCACCAGTAGGCCAGCGGGTTGCCCCCCAGGCCGATGACATAATCGCGCCCCATCGCCAGGATCGTGCCCCACTCGCTGCCCCCACCCAAACCGATAAAGCTAAACGCCGCGGCCAGCACCACCATAGCGCCCACGTCCCGCGCGGCCAGCACAATGACCGGCGACAGGGCGTTGGGCAGGATGTGCCGCCCGATGATCCGTGCGTCGCGCGCCCCCAACGCCTTGGCCGCCAGCACATATTCCGTCTGTTTCAACTGGATCACGTTCACACTCGTCAGCCGGGCATAAGGCATCCATGAGAACAGGATCAGCGCCAGCAGCACCGGACTGAGATGCAGATCGTAGAACGCCTGCTGGATAGGGGTGGGCTCGGTATACATTTCCGGCGTCATCACCTGCACTATCAGCCACACAGCCGCGATCACCGGAAATGCCAGAAACCCATCGCTGATGCGCGTGAGCAGGCCATGGACCCTGCCGCCAAAATAGCCGCTCACCGCCCCGAGCAGGACCCCGATCGCGGCCGTGCTCATGGCGACGACGAGGCCAAAGCGCAGCGCCGAGCGCGTGCCCCACACCAGCGAGTAATAAATGTCGAATTGCCCAGGCCCGGTCCCCAGGATCGCCTCTTTGCTGGGCGGCAGGGGCATTCCATAGTGAGACTCGCCGGCGATGCGGATCCCGCCCGGATTGTCGGGATCGTCTGGCGGCGCCAACTGCGGCGCCAGGATGGCGACCGCGAAAAACAGCCCCAGGATCACGCACGCCAGCAGGATCTGGCCGTTCGACAGGGCGCGTCGCCGGCGTCTCATGATCCCTCCCCGCCGCCTCGCAGGCGTGGATCGGCAAGCAGTTGGACAATGTCCAGGAGGATCATCACTGCCAGCACAGCCAGGACGCTGTACACGGCAAACCCGGCCGCCAAAACCACGTCTGGCTCCCAGTAGGTGCGGGTGATCAGCTTAGAGACCCCCGGCCAGTTAAAGACCACTTCGACGATGTACACCCCCGTGATCAGCGCAGCCGCCGACAGCGCGCTGCTGGTCAAGCTGGGCGCAAGGACGTTGGGCACGGCGTGTCCCCACAGGACCCGTCGTGAGGTCAAGCCTCGCGCGTGCGCTGCGGTGATGTACCCCTTGTTCGCCTCCTCTATGATCAAGGCCCGCGTTATCCGTCCCAACGTCGCCCAGTGAAAAAGGCTCAAGGTGACCACCGGCAGCGCCAGGTGGCGTGCGGCGTCCAGGCTGACGCGCCACTGCCCGTTGAGCAGGCCGTCGATGGTAAGCAGTCCCGTAATGGTCCTGAACGAGGAATCTCCGGTTACTGCCTCTTGGCTCGAGCTCAAGTACCCGGGCAGGAACCAGTGCAGCCCTACGTAAAAGATCGACAGCAATACCAGCCCCAGGATGAACGGCGGGATCGACGTGGCGACATACGCAGACAGACGGAATCCCCGGTCGGGAGCGCGGCCTCGCCTCCAACCGGCGACTGCCCCGCAGACCAGCCCCAACGGGATGAACAATAACAGAGAATACAGAGTCAGCTCCACCGTCGCCGGCGTTCGCTTCAGCAGCACGTCGAGGACATCAGCCCTGAGCGTGGGGCTCCAGCCCCATTCGCCCTGGATCATCCGCGTCGCCCAACGGACATATTGAACCGGGAAGGGATCGTCCATGCCGTGCTCGCGGATGATCGTCTCGATCAGCCGTTTTTCGATCTCTGGCGGCATGAATGACCTGGTGCGCTTGCCCATGTACAGGCGGACCCGGGATTCGAGCGGGGCCAGGCAGATGGTGCCGTAGATCAGGGCAGTGACGATGAGCAGGGTGACCGCTATCGTCCAGGCGCGCTGGAGCAGGAACCTGAGTACGGGCAATCTGGTCACAGTCCGCAATCCAGTCGAACGCAGTTTCGTTCTGAGAACATAACCCAGCCTCCATGGCGATGGTTCACGGGCGACGCCCGGCGCAGGCTCCAATCCCGAAACAGACCAGCAACCGGCCCATTGTACAAG
Organism: Anaerolineae bacterium; assembly: GCA_016926595.1. The sequence goes on along the minus strand of JAFGOG010000065.1, from coordinate 3,883 downwards.
GAATGGCGGTCCTAGTCAAGATCCGCTGCCGCACAATTCCGTGATGACCCTCCCCTCTTGACAACCGGCCTGAAAGCTGCCATAATAGCCGCCGTAAGAGAAAGCGCGATGCCATGAAACTGAGCGCCTCACGTTCTACCACATCGCCCACAGCCGCGGCCGTGCCCGGCCGCCAGGTGCCGCGCAGCTTCCGGCTGCCGGGCGTCCCCAGCCGCGGCCGGCGCGGCCGGTTCGATTACCTGCTCTTCCTGCCCGCTGCCTATGGCCTTGACCCCAGCCAAAAGTGGCCGCTCATCCTCTTCCTGCACGGCATGGGCGAAACAGGCGCTGGCCTGAAAAAGCTCAAGGTGCACGGCATCCCCAAAAAGGTCGACAAGCAGCCCGATTTCCCCTTTATCACCGTCTCGCCCCAGTGCCCCTACGAGCACTGCTGGTTCTACGAGCTGCCCACCCTCAACGCCCTGCTCGACGAGGTCGTGGCCGCCTATGCCGTCGACGCCCGGCGCGTCTACCTCACCGGCCTCAGCATGGGCGGCTATGGCGCCTGGGCGCTGGCCAGCCGCTACCCCGAGCGCTTTGCTGCCGTGGTGCCGGTGTGCGGCGGCGGCGACCCGGCCGCCGTCAGCAGCCTGAAGGACGTGCCCGTGTGGGCCTTTCATGGCGCTCTCGACGAGCAGGTGTCGCCCGGCGAGTCACAGCGCATGGTCGATGCTCTAAAGGCGTGCGGCGGCGCTGTGCGTTTCACCCTCTACCCCGACCTGGCCCACGACTCCTGGACCCGCACTTACGACGACCCCGCCCTCTACCACTGGCTTCTACAGCAGCGCAAAACAAAATAGCGCCCTCCGCCGCCGAAAACCGTAGGGGCGCGGTCTGTTCTCAATGGCGTTACTATCGCCCTCGTTGCCTTTGCGTGCTCGGTAGTTGGATCATTCTCCAATAAAACCACCCGCTGCCGTTCTGCTGCGATTCGGGAACCTTCGCCGGTGGATAGCTGTAAAACAAGTGTCAGAACGATCCAATCTCAGCACTGGAGGGCTTGATGAAACCGGCAAGATTCGCACTCTGTTTGGCGCTGATCCTGGCAGCCGTCGCCTGGCTCCTGCCGGTGCGGCCGGCCCACGCCGATCCGGCGGCGATCCGCGTCACGCCGCAGGGCTCGACCGCCTGGCCCTGTGGCGACGCCTGGCAGACGGCCTGCGACTTGCAGACCGCGCTGGCTCACGCCGCCGCCGGTGACGAGATCTGGATCGCCGCTGGGACCTACACCCCCACCCACGGCGCCGATCGCACCGCCAGCTTTCAGCTCAAGAACGGCGTGGCCTTGTACGGCGGCTTTGCCGGCGTCGAGTCGGCGCGCGATGAGCGGGACTGGCTCTCGCACCCCACCATCCTGAGCGGCGATCTCGGCGTCCCCGGTGACCCGAGTGACAACTCCTACCACGTGTTGCTGAGCGGCGACCTCGACGCCAGCCTGGCGCTGGATGGCCTGATCGTGCGCGGCGGCAACGCCGACGGCGCCAGCCCCTACGACCGCGGCGGCGGCCTCTATAACGATCACGGCCGCCTTACCCTGGTCAATCTCATCTTTGAGGGCAACGCCGCTGGTCTGGGCGGCGGGCTGTACAGCGGCTACGCTGAGCGCCTGGCCCTCACTAACGTCCACTTTCACGCCAACACGGCGGGGTCAGGCGGAGGGCTGTTCAGCTACTCCAGCAGCCCGGTGCTGGTCGGCGTCTCGTTCACCGCCAACTCGGCGGCGGACGGCGGCGGAATGTACAACGTGTTTAGCCAGGCGGTGGTCGCCAACGTGACCTTTGACGGCAATACCGCCGCCAATTGGGGCGGCGGCGTCTACAATGCCAAATGCAACCCCGCCCTGGTCAACGTCGCCATGACCGGCAACCAGGCCGGTTCTGGCGGTGCCCTGGCCAACCACTGGGCCAGCCCCAGGTTGACCAACGTTACCCTGGTTGGCAATTCGGCCGGCCACGGCGGGGCGCTGTACAACGCATTCTACAGCTCGCCGGTCATCCGCAACGCCATCCTGTGGGACAACGGGCCAGATCAGATCGACGACGACCCCGACAGCAGCGCCGACGTCGCCTACAGCGATGTCCAGGGCGGCTACGGCGGCCTGGCGGTCGTCGATGCCGATCCGCAGTTCGTCGCCGGCTCGCTCCAGCTTCGCCCCACCTCCCCGGCGGTCGATGCCGGCGACAACGACGCCGGATTGGTGGATGGCGAGGACCTGGATGGCGACGGCGACCTGGCCGAGCCACTGCCCTTCGACCTGGCTGGCCTGCCCCGCTTTGCCGACGTTCTCTCCATGGCCGATACCGGCAGCGGCGCGGCGCCCATCGTCGACATGGGCGCCTACGAAACCCACCCCTTTTACGTCACCCTGCCTCTGGTCGTCAGGTAACAACCCCCCTGCCTGCCAGAGTCAGGTCACCGGGCGGCCAAGGCGAGCCTCGACCCATAGCCCGGATCGGGGCTCGTTTTGCCTGCTTCAGCCTGCCCTGACCTCTGATCGGCGTCTGCGCCCGCGGGTGAGCTTCCCGCCCGTGGGCAGAGCCCTCGCTGGTTTGTCTTTTTCCACGATTCCTGCTATCATTACCCCGTCGGCTTGGCTGTTTTGTGGCCCATGCTGCACAGTGTTTCCCATAATTTATTCTTTCCGAGGGACATGGAATGCGAGTCCTGTTAATTGGCGTAGGCACTGTAGGGGAGGCGATCGCCGTCCTTGCCGCCGGCCGCCCCTGGCTCGAAAAGATGGTCCTGGCCGACTATAACCTGGAGCGCGCCCGTCAAGTCAGCCGCAAGCTGGCTGCGCCGGCCATATTCCCCGTCGAGCAGGTCGATGCCGGGAATACAGCCCAGATCGCGGCCTTGGCCTGCCGGCACGGCGTCGATCTGATCATGAACGCCGTCACCAACACCTACAACCACTTCATCTTTGACGCCGCCTACCAGGCCGGCTGCGCCTACCTGGACATGGCCATGGAAGGCGCTGGGGCCGGCATGGGAGCCTACCAGTTCGCCCGGGCTGGCGATTGGGAGCGGAAAGGGTTGCTGGCCATCTTGGGCATCGGCATGGATCCCGGCGTGTCCGACATCTTTGCCCGGTTTGCCGCAAAGCGCCTGTTCGACGAGATAGACGAGATTGGAATCCGTGACGTCGCCGACTTGCAGATCAGCGGGTTTGACTTTGCCCCCACCTTTTCCATCCTCGACACCATCGAAGAATGCACCTCCCCCGCCCTCGTCTGGGAACAGGGCAAAGGCTGGTTCACCACCCCGCCCTTTTCCGAGCCCGAGATTTTTCACTTCCCGGAGGGTATCGGGCCGGTCGAGTGCGTCAGCGTCGAGCACGAAGAGGTCGTGCTCATCCCCCGCTGGATCAACTGCCGGCGCGTCACCTTCAAGTATGGGCTTGACCCCCAGTTCATGAACGCCATCCGGGTCATCAACATGCTGGGCATGGACAGCCCGCAGCCGATCGACGTCAAAGGGGTCCGGGTAGCGCCGCGCGACGTGGTCGCGGCCTGCCTGCCAGATCCGGCGCTCCTCGGCGACCGGATGACCGGCAAGACCTGCGTCGGCGCCTGGGTCAAGGGTTGGAAGGACGGCAAACCGCGCCAGGTCTACCTCTACCAATCCACCGACAACGCCTACAGCATGAGCAAGTACGGCTGCCAGGCCGTGGCCTTCCAGACCGGCGCTTGCCCGGTCATCGCCATGGACTTGCTGGCCGGCGGCGTGTGGCAGGGAAAGGGCGTGCTCGGTCCAGAAGCATTCGACCCCGACCCCTACCTGGCCTTAATGCCGGCCTACGGCCTGCCCTACGGCATGGTCGAAATGAGCCCGCAGGCGAGGCCTT
>JAFGOG010000453.1 GCA_016926595.1 Anaerolineae bacterium | reverse complement strand
TATCTGACCGTCAGCGAGGTCAAGGCATTGGGGCCGGACCAGACGCGAAATTCGCGTGTTGCGGGCAAGATCGTCGCCGATTCGGTTCAGTGGGACACCGCCGAATTTCACCTGGCTTTTGAGATCGAGGACGAAACAGGCCGGCTGTCGATCTCTTATAATGGCCCCAAGCCAGACATGATGGCGGACGCGGTGGAAGCCGTGGCCATCGGCAAATATGACCTGGCAAAGCAGGTGTTTACAGCCGACGAGCTGCTGATGAAGTGCCCATCCAAGTACGAGGAGAAGCAGTGATCCTGCCAGAGATCGGTTACGGCGCCCTGCTGCTGGCCCTGGCCGCAGCGTTGTGGGCGACAATCGCCTCGATCTTGGGGGCGTGGCAGCGGCGCCCAGAACTGGTGACCAGCGCCCGCAACGCCCTGTTCGTCACGGCCGGCCTGTCCACCCTGGCGGTGATCGTGCTGCTGGCCCTGCTCCTGACCAAGAATTTTGGAGTGGCCTACGTCAATGACCACGTAAGTACCTACCTCCGCCCGGCCTACGTCCTGGCCGCCTTCTGGGCCGGCATGGAGGGGTCGCAGCTCCTGTGGCTGTGGCTGCTGGCCATCTTTACTGCGCTGCTCGTGCTGCGGCAGCCAACCTGGGACCGCCAGTTGCGGCCCTATGCCATGGCCGTGCTGGCCTTTACCCAGGTCTTTTTCGCGCTGTTGCTGGTGGTGCTCAGCAACCCGTTCGAGCTGCTGCCGTTCCTGCCGGCTGAGGGGATCAGCCTAAACCCGCTGCTGCAGAACTTTTGGATGATCATCCACCCGCCCATCGTCTTTGCGGCGTACGCCCTGTGGACGATTCCCTTCGCCTACGGCCTGGCCGCCCTGGCGACCGGCAAGCTGGATGCGGGATGGCTGCTCGGCGTGCGGCGCTGGTCGCTCGCCGCATGGGCCACCCTCGGCATCGGCATCCTGATAGGCGCTCTGTGGGCCTACCTGGAGCTTGGGTGGGGCGGCTATTGGGCCTGGGACCCGGTGGAAAGCTCGTCCTTCATCCCGTGGCTGGCGGGCACTGCATTCCTCCACTCGGCCATCATCCAGGAGCGGCGCGATATGTTCCGCGCCTGGAGCGTAGGCCTGGCGGTCCTGACCTTCCTGTTGACTGTGTTTGCCACCTTTGTCACGCGCTCGGGGCTGATCGAATCGGTGCACGCCTTTGCCCAGTCGCCCATCGGCTACTACTACCTGGTCTTTATGGGGCTGATCCTGGCGGCGGCGGCCGGTCTGATGCTGGCCCGCACCCGTGAGCTGAAGGGCAGCGGTCAGCTTGGAGACCTCGTATCGCGCGAGTTCGCCTTTCTGGTGACCAACCTTCTATTCCTCGGATCGGCAGGGGCCATCCTGCTGGGCACCCTGTGGCCGACCTTTACCGAAGCGGTGCGGGGTGTGGCCACAACGCTCACCCCCGAGAACTATAACCGGTTCATGGGGCCACTGGGGTTGCTGTTGGTGGTCCTCCTTGGACTATGCCCACTGATCGAGTGGCGCAAGATCAGCGCCGGGCGCCTGCTGCGAAGCATCTGGATCCAGGCGGCCGTTGGCGCCGTCACGGCGGCGCTGCTGTTGCTGTTCGGCGTGCGCGAGGTTTGGGTCGTAGCGGCGTTCGCCGTCGTCGCCTTTGCCGCGGCCACGATCGCCATCCAATGGGCGGCAGACATCGTCGCCCGGATGCGACCAAAGAGAGTCCCGGAGCGTCAGCGGAGTGGACGAGCCACCGAGCAGAACCTTCTCGTGGCGACCGGCCGGGCGATCCGTGCTTCCTCCGGTCGCCGGCGGCGGTATGGCGGCCAGCTCATCCACCTGGCCATCCTGCTCACCGTCGCCGGCATCATCGGCTCCCACGCCTACCAGGACGAAGTCCAGGTGGTGTTGGCCAAGGGCGAACAGACAGAGGTCGGCAGCTACACACTGCTGTACAAGAGCTACACCTACCGCCAGTTGGAGGAAAACGGCAACAAGCTGCGGAATGCAGCCCTGGTCGAGGTGTACCGCAATGGGCGCCGGCTGGCGGTCATGGAGCCGGAACGGAACCTGCACAGCAACGTCAACGGCTCGGTCACCGAGGTTGCCCTGCGCACAAACTTGAAAGAGGACCTGTACCTGATCCTGGCCAGCCTGGAGCAGGACGGCCTGGCCGCTTTCCAGGTGATCGTCACCCCGATGGTGCTCTGGCTGTGGCTCGGGGGCTTGCTGCTGATCGCCGGCACATTGGTGGCGGCCTGGCCTGCCGCCTCGCGCCCGGCGACTGTGACCGTGCCGGCCGGGCGGGAGAGCGCCAGCCAGCAGGCAGTGAGAAGGTGACGAGCGCTATGGGCGTGGCGGTCTTTTTTCTATTGGCCCTGCTCGCGGCCGGGGTGATCGTCTATCCTCTGCTACCGGGACGCGCGCCGGCGGAGCCGGTCATCACCGACGGCGAAATCGAAGCGGCGGTCCGCAAGCTGCGCCGGGCCAGGGCCGGGGGTGGGCGCGCCTGTCCCGCCTGCGGCGAGGCCTACCAGCCGGGCGACCGCTTTTGCGTCCGCTGTGGCGGGGCGCTGCCCCCGGGCGACCAGATCGAGCCCGCCCCGCTCCCCGCGGAGCCGGTCTGCCCATCGTGCGGCGCCCGCCTGCAGGAGGGGGACAGGTTCTGCGCCAGGTGTGGGCGCCCCCTTGACGGCGAGGAGGGGACATGAGGCGGACCTCTTACGCCTGGCTGCCTGTCCTCGGCCTGGCCATTGGCCTGGCATTGAGCCTGGCCGTAACCACGCCCCCAGCGCATGCCCAGGCGCAGGGCAGCGGCGTCATTGAGGGGCAGGTGGTCAACGGCACGGCCGGCGGACCAGAGATCGGAGCCGGCATCACCGTCACCCTGCACCTGATCCAGAACGACGCGATAGCGGGCACACTGCAAACGACGACAGGGCCGGCCGGGCTGTTTCGCTTCGAAGGCCTGGACACCGACCCGGGCTGGTCCTACTGGCCCGAGGCCGTCTATCTCGACGTAACCTACGCCTTTACCGGATTTGTCAAGCTCGAAGAGGGACAGGCGACACAGTCCGTCACACTGCCTGTCTACGAGACGACCGACGACGACAGCCAGGTCACCATCGACTCGGGCCACATCATCGTCGAGTCTTTTGGCACCATGCTGAGGATTTCCGAACTCTACCTGTTCGGCAACAGCGGGGATCGGGCCTACGTCGGCCGCCCAGGGCCAGAGGGCCAGGCGACGACCGTTGGTATCCCCCTACCCCCAGACGCCGTAGGACTCGCCTTTGGCCAAGGCGCCCCGGCCAGCCGCTTTGTCCAGGGCGAGGGAAAGCTGCTGGACACCGAGCCGGTGCCGCCCGGATGGGAAACGCTGTCCCTCTTTTACTCCTACCATCTGCCCGTGACGGGCAGCTCGGTCCAGATAGAGCGACGCTACGACTATCCGATCACGGCTCTGAACGTCCTCCTGGCGCAGCCTGGATTGGCGCTGCGCAGCGGCCAACTGCTGGACGCTGGGTCGGAACCATTCGGGGATCAACAGTTCGCCGTATACACGGCGGCTGATCTGCCGGCCGGCGCCCCTCTGGCCGTCGATCTGATCGTGGAGGCCACCGATATGACCGGCTCGACGATGGCCGGGACCGGCACCTCCACTGCGGGCGGGACAGGCAAGCCGATCACGGACAATCAAGGGCTGCTCCGCGGGCTCGGATTCGGGCTGGTCAGCCTGGCAGCGCTGGGCACCGTGCTCTATCCCCTGCTCACTGCCAAGCGCCGGCCTACAGCCTCGACCGCCTCGACCCTGGCCTCCAGTCCCCAGGCCCGCCCGTTGTTGGCCGAGCTGGCCGACCTGGAAGAAGCGTTTGAGGCCGGACAGGTGGACGAAGAGACCTACCGGCGGCAGCGCGCCGAGAAATGGGAGGCGCTCAGGTCGCTATGACCGGGCCAGAAGATCGCCCACCGGCTATCCGCGTCCTCAAGCTGACCAAGGCGTTCGGCCATCGCGCCGCCCTGCGCGGCGTGGATCTGAAAGTGGCCGAAGGTGAGTTCCTGACCCTGTTTGGCCCCAACGGCGCCGGCAAGACGACTCTGATCCGTATCCTCGCTTCGCTGGCGCGGCCCTCGTCAGGCGCCGTCCACGTCCGGGGCCAGGACCTGGGCAAGGGGGCCACGGCGGTGCGGCGGCAGATCGGCCTGATCTCCCACAATCCGCTGCTGTATGGCGACCTGACCGCCGACGAGAACCTGCGCTTCTTTGCCCGCCTGTACGACCTGCCCGATGCGGCGGCGCGGATCGACGCCGTCCTGGAGCAGGTAGGGCTGGCCTCGCGGCGAAGGGACCCGGTGCGAACCTACTCACGGGGGATGGTCCAGCGGTTGACGATCGCCCGGGCGGTGCTGCACGACCCGGCCATCATGCTGCTCGACGAGCCGTACACCGGCCTCGATCTCCAGGCAGCCGACATGCTGCGCGGCGTGCTGCAGGAGCTGGCCGCCTCGAACCGGACGGTCATCCTCACCACCCACAACCTGGAGCAGGGCCTGGAGATGTGCAGCCGGGCCGCCATCTTGAACCGGGGCAGGATCGGCTGGCAAGGCCGGCGTGACGAGGTAGACCTGGACGGGATGAAAGAGGTCTACAGGGACGTGATCGGCCGCTCATGAGCTATCTGCGCAAGATCCTGGCCATTGTCTGGAAAGACATCATCGCCGAGCTACGCACCAAGGAGATGTTCAGCGCCATGTTTGTATTTGCGGTGCTGGTCATCGTCATTTTTAACTTTGCGTTCGAGCTGCGGGGGGCCGATCGAGTGCGGGAGGCCGCGCCCGGCATATTGTGGGTGGCCATTACCTTTGCCGGGGTGCTGGGCTTGAACCGCGCCTTTGTCCTGGAGAAGGATCGTGGCTGCCTGGAAGGGCTGCTGTTGGCGCCGGTGGATCACACGGCGGTCTATTTCGGCAAGATGATCTCGACACTGCTGTTCATGCTGGTCGTCGAGGCGTTCATCCTGCCGGTGTTCACCGCCTTTTTCGGCATCAACCTGCTGGACCTGCGGCTGGCGCTCATCGTCGTGCTGGGAACGCTGGGCTTTGCCGGGGTGGGGACGCTCCTATCGGCCATGACGGCTCAGACCCGAGCGCGGGAGGTGCTGCTGCCGATCCTGCTGCTGCCGGTGGCGGCGCCGGTGCTCATCCTGGCCGTCAAGGCCACCGCCGGTGTGCTCGACGGCCTGCCGTTGAGCGAGATCGCCCGCTGGCTGCAACTGCTGGCGGCGTTTGACGTCATCTTTCCGGCGGCGGCGTTCATGACCTTCGATTACGTGGTGAAAGAATGAACCACAAAGGTGAGGCAGAGGTATGAAGCGGCGAAACGACGCGTGGCTCGCCGTGCTCACTGCAGTGAGCGCGGCGCTGATCCTGGTCGCGCTGTACCTGGCCCTGGTCGGCGCGCCAGAAGCGGTGATGCAAAGCGAGATCGGGCCTATCGTCCAGCGCATCATCTACTTTCACATCGCGACGGCGTGGGTCGGCTTTCTCGCCTTTTTCGTGACTTTTCTGGGCGGGGTCGCCTACCTGCGCACCCAGGCCCGCCGCTGGGATATCATCGCCCTGTCGTCGGCTGAGATCGGCACAGTGTTCATGCTGGGCGTCCTGGTCAGCGGCTCGATCTGGGCCAAGCCGGCCTGGGGGGTGTGGTGGGTGTGGGACGAGCGGCTGACGATCTCGCTCATCCAATTCCTGGTCTATGTCGGCTACCTGATGCTGCGCAGCACGGTGGACGATCCCACCCGCCGGGCGCGCTTTGCCGCGGTGTATGGCATCGTCGCCTTTATCTCGGTGCCGATCAACTTTATCGCCATCCGGCTGTGGCGGTCGCAGCACCCCTTGATGTTCGGATCCGAGGGGGGTGGGCTGGGCCCGGGCATGATGTTCGCCTTTTTCTTCTGCCTGATCACATTCACGGTGTGGTATGTGACGCTGATGGGGCACCGCGTCCGCCTGGAGCGGCTGCGCGACGATGTGGAAGAGCTGAAGCAAAGGGTGATTGGGTAGGAGGAACCATGGGTTATCTCGTAGCGGCCTATGCCGTGCTGTGGGCGATCTCTTTCGGCCTGGTGGCCAGCATCATGCTGCGCCAGCGCAAGCTCGAAGCGGAGCTGCAAGCCATCCGGGAAGCGGATCCCTCTCTCGCCGGGGACAAGGACTAGGGCGCCAGGATGGATCCCCAGAACCTGACGCTGCCCATCGCCTTTGTGGCGGGGCTGCTGTCCTTTGCTTCGCCATGCGTCCTGCCCCTGGTGCCGGCCTACCTCGGCTACCTGAGCGGGACGGCGGTGATCTCCAGGGAGCAGCCGGCGAGGCCTCTATCGCCGCTCGTCCATGCTCTGTTGTTTGTGCTGGGCTTTACGGCGGTGTTTGTCGCCCTGGGCGCCTCGGCGACCCTTCTCGGCAGGCTGCTAGTCAGCTATTCGCTGCTGCTGCAGCGGGTTGGGGGTGTGCTGCTGGTCGTCTTGGGCATGAAGCTGATGGGCGTCCAGCGCTTGACCCGGGGGTCCGAGCAGGCAACCCGCCAGGCATGGATCGCGCTGGCTGTGGTGGCGGGCCTGGTGACCCTGCTGCTCAGCGCGAGCGGCTCGCTGCAGCGGTTGGAAGAGGGCCTGTTGATGGCTGCTGTTGTCCTGGGCTGCGCCGGATTCGCCGTGCCGGTTCAGGCTGTCCTGACCCTGGCGGCCGGCCTCCTCAACTACCATTCCAGTTACGACGACCCGATACCCGCTGTCATCGCCAGCCTGCTGATCGCGGCCATCGTTTACTTTTTCGGGGGGACCGACCTTCTCTACGCCGAAAAGAGGTTCGAGCTCAAACAGAGCCAGCCGGTCGGCTACCTCCGCTCGTTGCTCGTCGGCGTGATCTTTGCCGTGGGCTGGACGCCCTGCATCGGGCCGATCCTGGCCGGCATCCTGCTCGTGGCCAGCACGCTAGAAACCGTGGGCCAGGGCATTGTGCTGCTGACAGTTTATTCGCTGGGCTTGGGCATCCCTTTTCTGCTGGTGGGGCTGGCCTTTGCGCCAGTCTCCAAGGCGCTGCGTAAGGCAAACCGCTACTTGGGGGTCATCTCCATCGTCAGCGGCGCGCTCCTGGCGCTGATGGGCATCCTGGTCTTTACCGGAAGCCTGGGGGTCCTGGCCCAATATGGCAGCTTGTTCAACCTGGAGCTGTAGGACAAGAACCCGCCTGCTGCCCTAGAAGGAGGATCGATTGACTCCGGCGCGAAAGCCGGTCACGGGCCGAACCCGTGACGCAGTGATCCTGGTCGACAAGGGGATATTCAAGCTGGCCAAACACTGGCTGGCCCTGTTCAACCTGGCCGCCGGCCTGTACGTAGGGCTGCCGTTCCTGGCACCGATCCTGATGTTGGCCGGCTGGACGGTGCCGGCCAAGGCGATCTACCTCATGTATCGCCCTGCCTGCCACCAGAGGCCGGAACGTTCCTACTTTATCGGCGGGCCGCAGCCTTTTTACACACCTGAGGAACTGGCAGCAGCCGGCGTCGACCTCGATCCCTTTGCCCGCGACATCGGCAACCCGCTGGTGGGCTGGAAGGTCGCTTTTTGCGAGCGCGACGTGGCCATCTATGGCACGATCTTTCTCGCCGGCCTGCTGTATGCCGCCTGGCGACGCCGGCGGGGACGCTGGCTCATGCCCTTCCGCTACTATATCCCCTTCCTGGTGCCGATGGGGATCGACGGCATACTGCAACTGTTCGGCGTGCACGAAAGCAACTGGTTTTGGAGGACCATCACCGGGGTCCTCTTTGGTGTTGGATCGGTGTTGTTCGCCTACCCGTACCTGGATGAAGCGTTCGCCGACGTGCGGCGGACGATAAACAGCAAGCTGCACCTGGAATAGCTGACTGCTGAACCCGGGCGCGAGATGGGCAGTTATCATAACAGGGGGGGCCTATGAAGATCAGACAGACCACCGACCTGATCAAAGAGAACGTAGCCAGGGCGATCGTCGGCAAGGACGAGGTAATCGAGCTGTGCCTGGTGGCGCTGCTGTGTGAAGGCCACGTCCTGCTGGAAGACGTCCCTGGCATCGGCAAGACAACCCTGGCCAAGGCCCTGGCCCGCAGCATCGGCTGTAGCTTCAAGCGGATCCAGTTCACCCCCGACCTGCTGCCCAGCGACGTGACCGGCATCTTGTACTTTAACCAGAAAACCCAAGAGTTCGAGTTCCGGCAGGGGCCGATCATGGCCCAGGTGGTGCTGGCCGACGAGATCAACCGGGCCACCCCCCGCACCCAGAGTGCGCTGCTGGAGGCGATGCAGGAGCGGCAGGTGACCGTGGACGTGGAGACGATGCTCCTCCCCCGGCCCTTTATGGTGCTGGCCACGCAAAACCCGATCGAGCTGGAAGGCACCTTCCCCTTGCCCGAGGCGCAAGTAGACCGTTTCCTGATGAAAGTAGCCCTCGGCTACCCCAGCGAACCGGACGAGAACGCCATCCTGCTCCGCTATGAGCGAGAGGATCCCCTGGAAAAGCTGGCGCCGGTGGTCCAGGCAGTAGATCTGCTGGCGATGCAGCAGCAGGTCAAGGAGGTCCTGGTCGAGGAATCGGTGCGCGACTATATCGTCAAGGTCGTGCGCGCCACTCGCGAGCACGCGGCGGTCGAGCTGGGAGTCAGCCCCCGGGGCACGCTGGCCTTGTACAAGACGGCCCAGGCGCTGGCCGCCCTGCGAGATCGCAGCTTTGTCATCCCCGACGACGTCAAATACCTGGCTCCGCCGGTGCTGACCCATCGCATCATTATCAGCCCCCAGACCCGCCTGCGGGGCCGCCGGCCTGAAGAGGTGATGGCCGAGATCGTCGAGACGGTGCCGGTCCCCGTCGAAAAGTGACGGCAGGCTGTTTCGATCCCCAAGACAGGGGCTGAGAGCGGAGGGGACTGACGCCTGATGTTTAACCGGTACTGGATCTACCTGGCCTTGGCGCTGATACCGGTAGCTTTTGCCTTTGACGTTCAGGCGCTGCTCGTCATCTCTGCCCTGCTGCTGACAATCATCCCGGTCGCCTGGCTGTGGAATCGCCTCAGCTTGAGGCGGCTCACCTATCAGCGCACCTTTGGCGAGCGCCGCGCCTTCCCAGGCGAGACCATAGACATAACTCTGCGCGTCGACAATCAAAAACTGCTGCCCCTCGGCTGGCTGCTGGTCGAGGACCAATGGCCGCCGGCCATGCCCCCGGAGAACGGCCGTCTATTCCTTTCGCCCGGCGGCCAGGTAGGCTATTGCTTTAACGCTTTCTCGGTCCGTTGGTTCGAGCGGATCAACCGCCGCTATCGCGTCCGTTGCACCCGGCGCGGCTTTTACCCGTTCGGCCCGGTCCGCCTGGTGTCGGGCGACATCTTTGGCCTGTTCCGCCAGCAGGCCAGGGACGATCACCTCGACTGGCTGATCGTCTATCCCCACGTGCTGCCGCTGGAAGCCTTGGGCTTTCCGCCCAAGGAGCCGTTCGGCGAGATCAAGGCGACCTGGCGGCTTTTTCAAGACCCCAGCCGGGCAGTCGGCATCCGCGATTACCAGCCCGACGACGCCTTTCGCCACGTCCATTGGAAGGCCTCGGCGCGGCGCCAGGAGCTGCAGGTCAAGGTGTACGAGCCAACGACCAGCCACAACCTGGTCGTCTTTTGCAACGTGGCCACGATGCCCAGGCACTGGCAGGGGATCAAGCCGCTGCTGCTGGAAAAGACGATCAGCGTGGCGGCGTCGATCGCCAACTATGCCTTTGCCCAGCGCTACGAGGTAGGCCTCGTCGCCAACGGCTGTATCCCCCACTCGGATCAGCCGATCAAGGTGCTGCCCAGCCGCCGGCCCGACCAACTGGCCCGCGTCATGGAGGCGTTGGCGGCCGTGACCAGCTTTGCCACCTCGTCGATCGAGGCGCTGCTGCTGGCCGAGAGCCCGCGCCTGCCGTGGGGCTCCACGCTGGTCGTCGTCACGGCGGTGATCAACGACGATCTGACCGACGCACTGCTCCGCCTGCATGGCGCAGGCCGCCGGCTGGTGCTGGTGTCGCTCGAAGAAGAGCCGCTGGCCAAGGATCTGCCGTCGGCCGTCGAGTGCGGCGCCTATCACCTGCCGGTCAGCCAGCTCCCCTTTGACGACAAGCTGTTGGGCGCTGCGGACGAAGAGGCGGAATGGATCCCCGACTTTGCGCCTCCCATCCGCTTCGCGGGAGGCAGTGGATGAGCGTCCGGCTGCCTGCC
>JAFGOG010000064.1 GCA_016926595.1 Anaerolineae bacterium | reverse complement strand
TCGTTTCCACCTGTCATAGTGGACGCGCTTGGGATCGTACTGGGTGTGGGCCTGCTGCTCTTTGGCGGGGTGCCCAACCGCCACCAGGCACAAGACTTGCATGTCGTCGGGGATATCCAGCACCTGGCTGACATATTTCATCCGTTTCTTGTTGGGGTAAACGCTGATCCACACCCCGCCCAACCCCAGGGTTGTAGCCGCCAGAAGCAGATTCTGGGTCGCAGCGCAAGTATCCTCCACCCAATGGTGCTCGGAAAGCTCACTGTCGCCGCAGACGACGACGGCCAGCGGCGCCTTGGCCAGCATGTGTGCATATTTGTGGGTCTCGGCCAGTTTGTCGAGCAGCTTGCGCTTGCGGACGACGACGAAATGCCAGGGATACAGATTCTGAAAAGATGGCGCAGCCATTGCCGCCTTGAGCATCGTTTCCACCTGTTCGCCGGTTACCGGCTCGTCGGTGTATTCTCGGATGCTACGACGCGTATACATGACTTCCAGCAGATCCTCCACGGTCCCCCTCCTTGAATCCAGAATCGCAGCCGGGCGGCCCCAGTGCTGCTATCATTATATCGGAACTGGCCTGAAACCCCAAACGGAAGGGGTATTTTGCCAGTTTCTGCCAGGTCGAGTATAATACACCCGCTCAATTATTGGACGTGGACGACAAGGCGCGCTTTGCTCCACAAGCCTTCGAGGTTGTAATAGGCGCGCAGCCTGGGCTCAAAGATGTGAACGACCACCAGGCCATAGTCGAGCAGAACCCAGCCAGAGTTGGGCTCTCCTTCGACGTGTTGCCGGTGGCCGCCAACTGAGGCAGCCTTTTCGTCCACGTGTTCCAAGATGGCCTTGAACTGCGGCGTGCTGTCGGCGTTGCACAGGATGAAGTAATCGGCCAGCAGGGTAATCTCCTGCATGTCCAACATGACGATGTCAGAGCCAAGCTTTTCGGCGATGGCATCCACAATGGTGTGAGCTAATTCGAGCGATTCCAGGGTTCAGCCTCCGTTATAGGTTTTTCAGATGCTCGTCCATCTGCCGCCAATGCGTGCCGCGCCAGTAGACACGCTGGCAGGCAGGGCAGCGACTGAACGAGTCGTGGGTTTGGATCACATAGGCCGGCACCCTCGCCTGCGCTGTTTCGCGGTCGATGGCCTCGAGCGGCTCATTACAGACCGGACAGCGGGAAAAGGCGCGATTGGGCGCCAAGCTCAGATCGGCCAGGACCTGGCGGACCTGGTCGTCCAGGTGCTCGCCGCTCACCAACAGGACACGCAGCCCACGGCGCCGGGCCAGCTCTTGGTCGCGGGTGAGCAGGATGCGGTTTTCGGCCCGGGCCAGGCGCGCGAGTTGATGATCGTTCAGACTAGCGTCGAACAGGGTATCGTAGCCCAAGATACGCAACCATTTGGCCAATGTGCCTAACATAGCATCGGCGATGAATCTCATGGACAACACTCTATTTGCAATACTCAACGCTCTATTCGCCGTTTTGGCGCTACTCCTACCGGCCGGCCTGCTCCTGATCTCTGGGGCCGGGCTGGCCGGTCGCCGTCCGGCCCGATCGGCGATGGCCGGGCTGGGCGCTTTGGGCCTAACCGCCGCCGGCTATTGGGCCTGCGGCTTTGCCTTCCAGATGGGCGGCGTCGGCCTGGTGAGCGATCTCCGCGGCCTGGAAGGGCTGGTGTGGGAGTGGGCCTCGCCTCTGAACCTCGACTGGGGCGTGATGGGCCTGCGCGGCTTTATGTTGTTGAACGAAGCCTCCACCCCGACTGCTTTGACCCTGTTCCTGGCCTACCTGCCGGCCGTCGCCGTGGCGGTGCTGCTGCCCATGCTGGCGCTCCGCGAGCGGATGCCCGGCTGGATGGCCGCCCTGAGCGGCCTGCTGGTAGCGGCGCTGGCCTATCCCGTCGCCGGCAACTGGTTCTCGGGCGGCGGCTGGCTGATGCACACGGGCGTGACGCTGGGCTATGGCCACGGTTATGTCGATCCGGCCGGTATCAGCACGGCAGCCTTGATGGGCGGCCTGGCCGCCCTGCTGGGCATCGCTTTTTTCGGGCGGCGCCTGCCGCCCCTGCCCGAGGGCGAGCTGCCCACCCTGCCGCCGGTCCACCTGCCGGTCATGGCCGCACTGGGCGCCCTGTTGGCCGTTGCCGGCGCGGCTGCCTTGGCCGGTTCCAACCCGATCCACATCCAGGCAGGCCTGCCAGTACCCCTTGCCAGCGCCAATCTGATCCTGGCCGCCGCGGGCGGCGCATTGGCGCCCAGCCTCTATACCTGGCTGACCACAGGCGCGGCCGACTCGCTGATGGCCGCCAGGGGCAGCGCCGCCGGCGTGCTCGGCATCGCCGCCGCCATGGCTTTTGCGCCGCCGTGGGCGGCGCTGGCCCTGGGCGTCGCCGCAGGGTTGCTGGCGCCTCTCGTGACCTTTTTGGTGCGCCACGTCCTGCGCATCGACGATGCCACCGGCGCGGTACCGATCGGGCTGCTGGGCGGCATCTTGGGCGTGCTGGCGCCGGGCGTCTTGAGCGATGGGCGGTTTGGCCTGGGCTGGAACGGGATCGGCGCAGAGGCTTACCGGGGCGTGGCTGGCCAAGGTGTGACCGGTCTTTTGCCCGCGCCGGGCATGGCCGCCGACTGGCCGGGACAGATCAACGCCCAACTGGTCGGCCTGGCCGCCGTAGCCGCGCTGACGGTGGCCCTGGTCGGAATCCTATTCCTGATTTTAAAGGTGCTTCTTCTCCTGTGGCGCTCGGTCCCCGCGCCGGAAGAAGAATAGTTTTCTACTCCTTCTTGAACTTGGGCAGCTTGCCCTCGTCGCCAAGCGTATCGAATATCCAACCGATGCTCTGCTGGGTGTGAATGCGCCAGATGGCATGGGCCAGGATCCTCGCCGTGGACAGGATCCTGATCTTGCCTCCCATAACCTCCCCGGCCGAGGCCGTCGTGTCTGACAGGACGAGGCTCTCCAGCGGCGATTGCGTCACCGCCTCCGCTGCCCCGGGCGTCAGGTCGGCATGGACGACGGCGGCGTGCACCCCGGTCGCCCCTCTCTCTTTCAACAGTCTGACCACCTCCAAAAGGGTTCCACCCGATTGGATGATGTCGTCAAAGATCACGGCTGGCCGCCCCGCCACTTTTCCTACCATCTCTATGATGGTCGGCTGATCCTCGAGCGTGCGCCGTTTGAAGGCGATGGCCATCTCGTCGCCGACGATGTCGTGAGGCAGGTTAGCTTTGAGGTGGTTGCGGAACTCGGTGGCCCGCGCTACCCCTCCGGCGTCGGGCGACACGACGACGGCGTCTTCCAGGCCCAGCCTGTCCCGAAAGTGGGCGCCCATCAACAGGGCCATGCGCATGTGATCCACCGGGATGTCGAAAAAGCCCTCGATGGCCGGCGTGTGCAGATCCACCGTCAGCAGGCGGTCGGCGCCAGCGGTGGTGATCAGGTTGGCCACCAGCTTGGCGGTGATCGGCTCGTGGCCTTTTTTCTTCTTTTCCTGCTTGGCGTAGGCCATGTAGGGCACCACAGCGGTGATCCGCCCAGCGGAGGCCCGCCGCGCGGCATCGATCATGACCAACAGCTCGACGAGGTTGTCGTTGATCGACTGGTAGGTACAGACCTCTTTCTCCAAGCCGGGAGGCGCGCCGGCCCCAGCGGCCAGGCAGGGCCGCTTTAGCGGACTGTGATGCGACTGGCAGATCGGCTGGATGATAAACACGTCGGTACCCCGGACCACACAGTCCAGGTCTACTTTGACCTCGCCGTCGGGAAAACGGCCCACCTTGGAGTTTTCGAGCGCCAACCCCAGCTCTTTGGCGATCTTGATCGCCAGATGGGTGTTGGCATTGCCGGCGATCAGCCTGATCTCGCCAAAGTGCCGCTTGTGATCTGTCATCCCTCTTCTCCTGTGCGCATCTTGGCCAAAGTGATGGCCGATTCTACCGCCTGTAGCGGGGTATCGGCCCGGACAATGGCGACAACCGGCCGCCCTTGTTGAGAAAGCTCCCAGGTGCCGAGGCCGATCACCGGCCGCTCCATCTTGAGCGCCAATCCTATCTCCGACAGGGTGCCATAGCCGCCGCTGATGGCTATGACCACGTCGGCGCTGCGCACCACGATGGCGTTGCGCGCCTCGCCCAGGCCAGTGACCACCGGGATGTCCACGTAACGGTTGGCCTCGCGGCGATCGGCGCCGGGCAGAATGCCGACGGTGATCCCGCCCTGCGCCTTGGCCCCCTGGCAGGCCGCTTCCATGACCCCGCCCCGGCCGCCGCAGACGAGCACAGCGCCCCGGCGGGCTATCTCCTGGCCCACCGCCCGGGCCAAGGCAGCGACAGGCTCATCGCACAACGCCGAGCCGACAACGGCGATAAAAAGAGGCCTGTCAGCCACCGGCCTGTTCCTGCAGCCGGGCTTGGGTCAGGGTAGTATAGATCGCGCCGGTGGGCCGCAGGTCGCTCTTGATATAGGCTACGGCGCTGACGGCCATCTCATCCTGTGCACCGGTTATCTCTGCAGCCAGCGCCGTCACGGCCTGACCGACGTCGCGCGCCTCGGCACCGGAGGCGTAGCGCTGGACGCGGCCCACGGTCAGATGGGGGCTGAACGGCCGCTTTTCGGTGGGAAAGCCCAGGGGAGCGATGTGCGACTCGACGGCCTGCCACAGGCGGGCCAGGGAACCGGACGGCTCTTGGACGCCGACCCAAACCACGCGCGGCCGGCGGGCATCGGGGAAGCAGCCCACGCCACCCACGGTGATGGCAAAGGCCGGGATCTGCCCGGCGGCCCGGGCCAGGGCCGCCTTGACCTGCTCGACCTTGTCGAGGGGCGTGTCGCCCAGGAATTTGAGCGTCAGGTGGATCCCCTCCGGCTGCACCCAGCGCACGGCGCGCGGCGGCACCACGCCCCGCAGCCGGGATTGGATGCCGGCCAATGTGGCTTTGAGCTCGTGGTCCAGCTCGACGGCTATGAAGGTCCGCAAGGTCTGCATATCCAACTCCACTACCCTCCCGCGGGTTCCGAACCTGCAGGAGGTTCATTGTCCAATCGCAACAGCCGGCAGGCGTTGCCGCCCAGCATCTGCTCCAGGCTGGCCGACGGCATGTCCACGGCCCGCATGCGCCGGAGGAAGCGTCCCGGCGAGATGAGCGGGTAGTCGCTGGCAAACAGTACCTTGCCAGGCACACAGCGGGCGGCCAGGCCAAAGATGGCGTCGTCGTACAGATACAACGAGGCAGCCGTGTCGTAGTAAACCCGGCCCATGACCTGGGCCACCTCGGGCATCAGCTCGTAAAAGAGGGCCCCCCCACCCCAGTGGGCGCAGACCAGCGCAGCCTGGGGAAAGAGGCGGGCAAAGCGGACCACCTGGTCGGGCGTCGTGGCACCCTTGCCGGGGTAAAGATGGCCGACCGGCTCGCTACAATGGGTCAGGATCAGCATGTCGTGGGCGACCGCGGCCTCGACGATGGGGGCCATCACTTTTTCGTCATCCAGGCGATAGCCCTGGCCGTCGGGCATCAACTCGCCCACGCCGCGCAGGCCGACGGCGGCGCAGCGCTCGATCTCGTCCACGGCCTCAGCGCCGGCCAGGGGGTTGACGATGGCCAGGCCGATGAGGCGATCGGGGTAGCGGGCCACCGACTCGATGACATAGTCGTTCTCCAGCCGGCACAACTCCATATCGCGCCAGCCAAAGCCGCAGGCGACGGCCCGATCAACCGCCGAGCGGTCGATCTCGGCAACCAGCTCGCCAGCGGAGCACAGCCGCGCCCTGGGATCGGCGTACAGCTCACGGAACCAGGCGTCGCGGACCAGGCACTCGTCGCGCCGGGCCATGAGCTGTGGCGACGTGATGTGGGTATGAAAATCGACGATCACACAGACTCTCCGGGGGAATTATAGCACAAGCGCAGGCAAAGGTAAAGAGCGGCAAGGGCTGAGTGCAGCTCAAAAACCTCATAACACTACGATTGGCGAGCTTTTGAAGGGCGGATTGCGGATCCGCCAGGCCTGCGAGATCTGTCAGCGGCTGCGGAGGCGGGGGTTGAGGATGCTGTCGAGGGCAAAGCCGACCATGGCAAAGGCCAAGCCGGTGAGTATCATCAGGCCGATCGGCTCCAGCACCCAGTAATAGTGCCCCTCAAAGGCGCCCTTGGTGATCGCATCGTAAACGATCTTGCCCCAGGTCGGGAGATACCGATCGCTCACGCCCAAGAAGGCCAGGGTCGCCTCGAAAAAGACGTAGGTGGGGATCAGGATGACCAGTTGGGGGATCAACAACGGCATGATGCGCGGCACCAGGTAGCGGAGGATGATCCGGCGATTGCTGGCGCCATAGGCCCGCGCGGCCTCGACGTAGGGCGCTTCTTTGACCTGGACAAAGATGGCCCGGTAGTTCTTGACCGCGCTGCCAAAGATACTCAGCAGGACCACGACGCCAAGGATGACCCAGATGCTCTTGGAGTAAACATAGTAAATGGTGATGGCGATAGGCAGGGCAGGCAGGATCATGTTCACTTCGGTGACGCGCTGGACGAGGTCGTCGACCCAACCCCCAAACCAGGAGCCGACGGCGGCGATGATCATCGACACCAGCGACGTGGCGACGGCTCCTATCATGCCAAAGGCCAGGGCGACCGGCATCCCCCACAGCAGTCCGATCAGCAGGTCGCGGCGGACATTGTCGGTGCCGGCAAGGCCATAGACCTGGCCGTCGAACACCACTTCGGCGTCCAGGTCCCCGCCCGCCTCGAAGGTGAACCCATCGAGACGCAGGGTGTAGGCGCCTTGGAGGGGAACAGGCTCGGCCGCAGCCGGATCGGCAAAGAGGACGGCCGCAGCCGGGAGGCCACCCCTGCCCCGATACGACTGTTTCTTGCGGATCTGCTCTGACAGGTACTTGTCTGGCAGGTGCTGCGTGGCGATAAACCTCTGGCCGGTTACCACGGAAAAGCTGCCCAGGTCTAGCTGCCGGCCATCAGGGGTCAGCCAGGTCATCGAGACGAAGGGCCGTTTCTGGTCGTATTTGGGGAAGAAGCGAACGACCATATCCTGTGGAAAGC
>JAFGOG010000452.1 GCA_016926595.1 Anaerolineae bacterium | reverse complement strand
GCCGGCAGAAACACGCTGCTGGGCAACCTGGCCGGCGTCCTGTTCGGGGTGTTCATGTACTTCCCTACGCTGATCGAGGTGCCGATCGCCAACATGTTCCTGAGTCTGGGCATGCACCCTGGGCCGCTGCTGGCCTATCTGATGGCCGACCCGGAGCTGAGCTTGCAGAGCATTCTGATGATCTCGGTCATCATCGGCAAGCTCAGGTCGTGGGTCTATGTCGCCTGGGTGGCGCTGTTTAGCACCATCGCCGGGTTGCTGTACGGCATGTGGAAGGATGGGACGAGCATCGGGTGGATCGCACTGTACCTGATCAGCTTTATCGCGGTGTTGGCCCTGAGCCTGGCCCTGGTCAGCCGGCGGAATCGCCGGATCGTGGCCTCGGCTGGGGCAGGGTCTCGGCCATAGGGGTGATGCGGATCGGCCAAGCGGCCGTTCATAAGAAGACGGAAATATAGAGGAGAATTGCACAATGGAGATCAAGGTTCTGGGCACGGGTTGCCCCAATTGCCAGCGGCTGGAAAAGCTCGCCAAGGAAGCAGCCGTCGAGATGGGAGTCGAGGCGACCTTTATCAAGGTCACCGACATGAGAAAGATCATGACCTATGACATCGTGGGCACGCCGGGGTTGGCGATCAACGACAAGGTGGTCAGCTCTGGGCGGATCCCGACCAAGGCCGAGGTGACGACCTGGATCGCCAACGCGGCCATGACTGAGAGTTAGCGGACGTGTGAGAGGGGATATGGAATAACGCATGAGCACCACGGCAATCGCAGTCCTAGTCATTTTCGCCCTGAGCGTCGTCATGATCATGAGTGGGCGCGGCGGAGGCAATTTCTACGTAGCGGCCTTGGTCCTGCTGGGCACTCCCATGCACACAGCTTCCACAACCAGCCAGTTCATTCTTCTTGCCAGCGCCCTATCCGGAGCTTTGATCTTTGGCAAAGCCAAGACCCTATCCTGGCGGCTGGCCCTGTTCTTTGCCGGGCTGAATGCTTCCATGGCCTTTGTCGGCGGCTTTACCGCCCACCTCTTCACCGGGGTCACGCTGAAAATCGCTCTGTCCATTCTCCTATTCATCGCAGGGGTGGCGATGCTCTTGCCCGAAAAAGGAGGCCGCAAGACCGCCGATCCACGTCGCGGGTTCTGGAACCTGGAGGAAGGCGAATATACATATGTCATCGACCTGAAGGTAGCTATTCCCCTGACTCTCGCAACCGGTTTCTTCTCTGGTATGGTGGGCATTTCCGGGGGCTCATTCCTGATGCCTCTAATGGTCGTCGGCTGCGGCGTTCCGGTGCGTGTGGCGGTTGGCACCGCAACAGCCATGCTCGCGGCTACGGCCCTGACTGGCTTTGCCGGCAACGCGTTGCATGGAGGTTTCGATCCTGCCTTGGCCGTTCCGGCCGCGATCGCCGCTGTGGTGGGCGGGATTCTTGGCGGCAAGATCGCGCTCAAGACAAAGCCGAAAAGCCTGAAAACCATATCGGGCCTACTCACAATAGTTGCAGCGATTTTGATGCTGGTAAATGCCTTGGGAGGCGAGTAGGATCCCATTTTGCGAGGAGGGAGGGCAACAAAACCAGGGGAACTGGGCGATAGCGACAATGCGCTGATACTAAACGAAACATAACCACGAAATGGAGAAAGAATGAAAGACCTGACCTTTGACAAATGGCTCGCTGGACTTGACCTGAGCTTTTGGGGCACGGCGCAACACAAGGTAACACCGGCCCAATTCTTCGAGCGGCAACAGAGCGAGGGCGCGGTGTTGCTGGACGTGCGCTCGCCGCAGGAGGTGGAGCAACTGGCCCTGCCCTTTGCCCTCCACATCCCCGTAAACGAGCTGCCATCCCGTTGGCAGGAAGTGCCCGCCGACCGGCTGGTGGCCACGTTTTGCTCGTCGGTCACGCGCGCGGTGGTCGCCTGGGTCTACCTGCAACTGCACGGGTTGGACAAGGTCCGCATCCTGGACGCCCGCTACAACGAGTTGACCGAGGAGCTACTCCCGGGCAAGGTTTATAAGCGGCTGAAGGGCCAATAGATGGCAATCCGGGCGCTGTGGCTTGGCCCCCGCGAGGCGAAGCCTATGAGCAACAGTGTTCCAGAAAACGCGCTGTTCGTCTGTTTTGGCTGCCTGTCCAACGTGGGCACGCTGACCGGGCTGGCCGGGTTGGAGGCCGTCAAGCAGGCCGGCATCTTTTGCCTGGGCGGGCTGGCCACGGAAGCCCCATCAGTTCTGGACAAGACTCGCGCCGCCCGGCGCATCGTCACGGTGGATGGCTGTCCGCTGAACTGCGCCCGCAGGATGGCTGTGCTGTTCTGTTGGTGGGCGCGGTCCTACTCCTCAAGGGCCAGACAGGCGACACCTCCGATCAGGGGGGGGAACAAGATCTTGGCCACTGGGATTTCCCGACCCGGCACAAGCCACAGGCACTGAGGACGAAATCCTGGCCGTCTTTCGCGCCGTGTGCGATGACATTGCTCGCCAAGTGCCGGACCTGCTTCGGCAGTGGACGATACAAAATACCTGAAACGAGGAGATTTCACCGATGTCTAGTTCGCAAGCAACTGCACCTGCCAAGCGGCTGCCTATGCTCGACCGTTACCTGACGCTGTGGATTTTCCTGGCCATGGCAATTGGCGTAGGGCTGGGCTATTTTGTGCCCGGTGTCGAGGATTTCATCAACCGGTTCCAGGTGGACACCACCAACATCCCGATCGCCGTCGGCCTGATCCTGATGATGTACCCACCCTTTGCCAAGGTCAAGTACGAGGAGCTGGGGAAGGCCTTCCGCGACGCTAAAGTGCTCGGGCTGTCGCTGGTCCAGAACTGGGTCATAGGCCCCATCTTGATGTTCGTCCTGGCCGTCCTCTTCCTGAGCCACCTCCCGGAGTATATGATGGGCCTGATCATGATCGGCCTGGCGCGGTGCATCGCCATGGTCATCGTCTGGAACGACCTGGCCAAGGGCGACCGGGAGTATGCGGCCGGGCTGGTGGCTTTTAACAGCGTTTTCCAGGTGCTGTTCTACAGCGTCTACGCCTGGTTCTTCATCACTGTCCTGCCACCTCTATTCGGCCTGGAGGGCAGCCAGGTAGACGTCAGCATCAGCGAGATCGCCCAGAGCGTGTTTATCTACCTGGGCATCCCCATGCTAGCCGGCTTTCTCACCCGTTTTGTCCTGCTGCGGATCAAAGGGCGGGAGTGGTACGAGACCAAGTTCATCCCCCGGCTCAGCCCACTGACCTTGATCGCG
>JAFGOG010000451.1 GCA_016926595.1 Anaerolineae bacterium | reverse complement strand
CCAGACAGCAGTGAGAGACCAGACAGCAGTGAGAGACCAGACAGCAGTGAGAGACCAGACAGCAGTGAGAGACCAGACAGCAGTGAGCGGCCGGATAGCAGTGAGCAACCAGACAGCAGCGAGCGACCGGACAGCAGCGAGCAGCCGGATAGCAGTGAGCGACCGGACAGCAGCGAGCGACCGGACAGTGCTCAGGCTCCCTCCAACCGCATCTGTGACCGCTTTCTGGAGTTGTGGAAGATCTCGGAACGTGAATCCGCGGGAGAACTATCGGAGCGTCCTTGCTTTATATGCATTCATCTCGAGTCCAGGTGTGTGTGGTCCGAAACCTGCCCAGACATAAACCACTGCATCCGACGACATTGCACGTGTAACGGTGGCGTCGACTGTCCAGATGAAGTATACCCGGACGACATGTGTGACTGTACGGCAAAGTGCCTGCCGGAAGGACCTTCGATCTGTAAGGACGAATGGGAGGCATATCAGAAATGCGTGACGGAGGCGTGTTTTGACGCATGTGTTCAATAGAGTAGTGGCGAGCATCGTAACTATTGCTAGGAAGCTTGTTCAAACGTCTGCGTTAGGGGTGGTTATAGCCCTGACCGCGTGCTACGACTCGTCGGCTAACGAGCCGGATACCAGCCCTAGCGCTGGAAAGGCTGATAGGGGCTCGAGGTCTGCCAAGGATGCAGGTGTGAGCACAGCAGCTGTCAGCCCGACCGGCAGAGATTCGAGCAACGATGGTGAGATTCCAAACGATGATGAGATTCCAATTGAAATTCAGATACTCAAGCAACTCGAGGCTAGTCCGGAAGAAAAGCAAAGCGTTTGCGAATGCCTGGAGGCGACGGATATTCCCACTGTGGTCGAGGATTGCCAGTCAGAGGTGGACGACCGGTGCGTGAAGTGCTTCCAGGAACAGCAGCCAGAGCCGATCTGCGAGCCGAGCGGCTTTACCGATGTCCTACGGCGTGTTGCCGCCTGTCCAACTTGCAGTGGGCTTCTGGGGGTCGAGACTGCGGAGACCGCGGACGATTGTAGAGCTGCGCTCGAGAGCATCGACGCGGTTACCGAGCGTAATGAGTGCCTGTGTCGCGAGTGCCCGGGCGACTTTGGGGCCTGCCTCGGTGACTTTGGCTGTCTGGCGATTGCCAGTTGTTGCGACGAGGCAGACCTGGACCCATTCGAATGTGTTGGCACCCCGACTGAGCCCGGTCCATGCCGGGAGATTTTTCAGCAGGTGGGAGAAGCCAACCCGTTGGGCGGTCAGCGAGCAACCGATCTTGGACTCTGTTCTGCCCAGACAAAATGCAACGAATAGGTACTAGTCTGGTGCGTGTTTTTCTACTCATTGGCGGATCATTGATCGTATTATGGACGCTCTTTTTTATGTGGAAACTGCTCGAGTGTCCGGCCGCTTCGGAGTGGGACTCTTATGCATCGATCGAACCGGACTTGCCGCAAGCCCCCTCCTGGAAACCCGATAACGTGCCATCCGAGCCGTCCGAGACCGCGCCCCAGCTGTCTTTGTCCGCTGCAGCCGAAGCGGATCATGAGCAGGCAGGGCAACGCAAGCTATCAGTGTCACCGCCCAGCACTGCGATCGACCTCCGGCAGGCAAGTGGTTCGGAGATCTCGGGGGACTTGAAACCTCTGTATGAGCACTGGTTGAATGAGTCGGTGAACTCGCAACACACTATCGCTGTGGAGCGCTATTTACTGGATACATTCGACAAACTTGATATCCGTCCACGAGCTCAGGATGTGTCGTGCAGGCGAACGCTCTGCCGAGTGCGCTTCGCCTTTGAAAACATCGAACAGATCTTTAGCATGGCCCGTATGCCCCGAAATTCGGACTTCGACGTTAGGGTGGGCAAGCCCGAGGTCACGAGCAGCGGCGCGAGCATCGTTGCCTACTTTGCCCCCGGCAGACTACCTCTCTCCCCAGAGGATGAAGATGAACCGACGCGTTGATGAACTTGAACGATTTTTAACCTAGGTTCTGTACCGTGAAGAGCAAGCGAGCATCCGGTGTTGTTGTTGCGTGGCCTTTGCCCCGTCCTATAATACTCAACCTGAACTAGTATTGAGTGGCATGAGGTGGCTTGAGATCCTGAAACTGGTTTGGCCGCTTGTACTCTCCGGTTGTAGCGTTCGGAGCGTCGAGGTTGCACGGCGCCAGGAGCCGCTGCTGGGAGGGAAGGAGGTCACTCAGTCGGCATGGCCGGGTGTGGTCTGGTTGGAAAGCGGCTGTGGTGCGACGCTCGTACACCCGCGCCTGCTCGTGTACGCTGGGCATTGCGGCGAAGAGCATGAACGCGCCTGGCTCGGCAGCGCGCTCGATGTCGAGATGGACCCGGATTCAGGGATCGTCGCATTGCGCGAACCTTCGAGGTATCGGCACGTGGACATCAAGCGGTGCCGGGTCTATCCAGACTCGGCCATTGGCCGAGGCAATGACTTTGCATACTGCGAGCTGACCGAGCCGCTTCGCGATGTCGCAGCGATACCGCCTAGCGTCGGATGCGAGCGCGCTTCGGTACAGCCCGGCACTGAGGTGACCATTCTCGGCTTTGGATTTGCCTCACTCGAGGACGACACGCCAGGAATCAAACGCGTCGCCCGGACAGAGGTAGTGCGCATGGGTAGGGAGATCGTGATCGGTGATATGGAAATCGGCACCTGTCGCGGGGACTCGAGCGGCCCGGCGTTCATCGACGTGAGCGAACCAGGGGCGTCGGAGCCAGATTGGAGAATGCTCGGTTTGCTATCATCGGGCATTGTCGGCGAATGCGGGGTTGGTTGGTACACGGATATCTCGAAGATGGTGACGTGGCTCGAGTCTGACTCCGGCTACGATGTTACCCCTTGCTTTGATGACCAAGGGCGCTGGCGTCCCGGTCCAAGCTGCCAGGCACCGGGGCTCGATAGAGCTGGTGAGCCGCTCGCCACAACCGGGGCTCGCTCCAAGAGTTGTGGCGCGCCCTATTCGGCCGGCTGCGGCGTGTACGTCAGAACAGGTCCTGAAACAAGCGGTGCGTGGTGGCTATCATTAATGTTGGTCGTTTTACTCTTATGGCATTGTCGCAAGCACGACCGCGCGCATCTGCCGCGGAGCATGTTCGGTGCTTGGCTCCCGCTTTTGTTGCGCCGCGCGATGGGAAAGTCGCGGGAGGGTTGATGCCACAAGCGGCCTTCTGGATAGAGGTGTTACGAGAACCGATACGCCAGTCGTTTTGGCAGCTCGGCAGTCTACTGCTGCCGTTCGTGGCATACGCATGCTTTACCCGCGACTCGAACCAACGCATACGCGGCGTGGCGATCACATCCTACAGCGCCATCCTGGCGGCGGCAGCCCTGCTTGGCGACAGGTGGACAGGGCACGTGCCGGTACTGGCGGGGTTGCTCTACTTTATCGTCGCTGCAGCAGCAACCTCGAGGCTCCCTTCCCTGCTGCGCAACGGAAACCTCACCACCGGTGGCCTCTTTGTCGCGTGTTGCACGCTTTTCATGATCGTTCCCGCAGTATGGGTTACGAACCGAGCATGGGCCTATGTCGTCGTCTTCATGGGCTGGTACATGACACTTTCGTCCTATAGCTACTGTATCGAGGCTGCCAGTAGCAAGAAGCCCCCGGGGCTTACCCAAGCCGTCTTTTTCATCGTCGTCGATCCGGTTCTGGTCTATCCCCAACGCAGTAAGCGGGTGTCAGCCCCGCGCCTAGATCTTGTCGGCCTCTCGCGCATCGCTCAGGGTGTGACAGCCTGGATTGTCCGCGCGCTTATCTTCGATGGTATCCATCTCGTGATGCCCGAGCCACCAGTTCTGTTGCCACTGACGGTCGTCAGCTACCTCTCGACCGTGTTCTATTTCGGCGGCGCTGCCCTCGGATTGTATTTCGCACTCAGCGGCGTCGCGAGTGTGCAAATTGGCGCTATGCGGTTAATCGGATACTCGACACCCGAGTGCTACCGGATGCCGTTTCTCGCAGTTAGCCCGATGGACTTTTGGCGGCGCTGGAACCTATGGGTGGGCCAGTGGGCTATGCGCTACCTCTACTTCCCCATCTCTTTCCACGTCAGCCGGCGGCTCCGCGGACATCGAGCTGCCCGGACTGCACTCGCCATCGTCGTCACCTTCGTCAGCGTCGGTGTCCTGCACGATATCTACCACTACCTGGCCCACCTGACCGATCCCAAGCAACCAGCCTCGATGGCCTATACCTTCGCGTTTTTAATATTCGCCTTACTATTTGTGGCTTGGTCTGGTTTGACGGAGTACTCACGGGTTTTCCGGCGTGGATCTCATGCGCGGCCGCAGTTGTTGGAGCAACTCAGCGTCGTAGCCAGCTGGGTGGTCTTTGCGCAGGTAGGTTGGGCTATGGCCTGGTTGACACTCCGGAACTTGATCGATCCACTGCTGTCGTCTTGGTTTTCGAATATATTGTCATTGCTCGTAGCAACCGGGGCGTGAGTCTTGGCTACTGCGACGCCAACTGCATCGAGTGAAGCGCACCCGACCGCCGGGTGTGGCTCTTGGGCAGAGCACGGCTGTCGGTGCCGCGTGATCCCAGAAGAGATTTTTCGCCTGGGCCTCTGTGCACTTCTGGCTGTGCATTTTATCGAACGGGCGCGGCAATTAGGGCCGGTACTCGGCGAATCGGATCTTCCGAAGTCGTGGTTCACAGTGGCTTTTGAACCGGTGCTGGTGCTCGCTACGATCGCTGGCATATCCCTCGCACTCGGCCTGTTGCCACGGATCTCGGCTCTTTTGCTGCTCGGCGCCGCCGTCACGACGCGCCACGCCGTACCCTACTTCAGCCACCTCGCCGATCATATAGTGTCCATCATGTGCCTTTGGGCATGTGTGCTGCCGCTTGGGCGTTCGCTTCGCGTAACCGATATTATAAGGAATCGGGCCAGGATTGGTCGCGCAGCCACGGCGGCCCTGAATGCTCCAACGTTACCCAGCCAGCTGTTCCGGATTCAGATCGCGCTGCTCTTGGTGGATTGGCGACTATGGCATGCAAACGTGCTTGGGTGGACGTTGCCACCTACCCAGCACGCGTTGATGGCCCTCCCGCCAATGCTTTCCCTGTTACCGCGGTATCGCTGGCTCGCGTTCGGTCTGCATATAGTGATGATGTCGCTGTTGCTGTTCGAGGCGCCGAACACGACAGCGGGGCTCCTGCTGCTGGCCGGTGTGATATTCGTATCACGCCCGCCGTTTCTCATGGTGGCTCGCGCCCCTGGAAGTACTTGTCCGCGGCCCGTACCTCTACAAGCGCTCCCCGCCCTCTCGCTGATGTTGATCGCGACGAGTGCATCATCGACGGCCAGCCACTTCATCAACACCTCTCAGAGCCCCGCCGCCGATCGTCTCCTGGGCGACATTGGATTCGACCCGCCACGCAGTCCGCGGCGGTCGTCCGTGGCTCGGGTCACCGCTTCCGCCCGAAATGCCGAAGGGCAGCAGCTGGGTCAGGTTTACGATGGTTGGCACGAACGAATACTGATATCATATCTGGCTGAGCGGTCGTGGGCGGTACTGCCCTCAGGAGCCTACGGCGCGATAAGGGCGTTGGCTGGCGCGTATCTAGCGCAGCCGTTTTGCGATCGCGAGCTCAGCGGCCCGATCTCCCTGGTCAGTCGAGGAGCTGAAGACACCACGGTATTGTATCGGTTTACTTGCTCCGCAGAAGGTGGTACCCGCGCGCTGCCACGCGAAGCCTACCAAGGCGACCTTCCCCTGGTTAGCAGTCGCGACTTTACGGTACCGGACACTGTTCCGTCCTGGATCGTTCCGGCTGCCTTCGTACGAAGCCAGCATTGCGGCGACTGTCACGCAGAATCATTCGCCGCGTGGAAGCATTCGGCCCACGCTCGTACTATGGCATGGGCCACCGATAGTAGTGCCGTTGTTCGGTTCGATAAACCAGCGCCTTCTGGCAGCAAGACCATGATCCTGGGCACGGGCCGCACCCAACAGGCACAGCTCTGGATCTATAACAACGGTCGGCAGAGCCTATCGCCCAACCTCTGGGTGAGCGGGAAGCTACAGCAGATCGCGGACTATTATGGCAAACATCTCACCCCGTCTGCCGACGGTTCCATCAATCTGGGCCGTGCAAGGTGCGTCGGCTGTCACAGCACTTTTCTTCATAGTGTACAGGGTGGACAGCGAGCGATCGAATTCGGCGTTGGCTGCGAAGCCTGTCATGGCCCGGGTCGCGCGCATGTCCGCTATCACGAGACTCTGCGCGGGCGAGCTCCGGACAGCGATCCCTATGCCGACGCCCGGTCCCGGTCCCCTGGCCTGGAAGAGAGCTGTCGACGTTGCCACGGTCTGAACCGGGATCCGGGTGTGTGGGATCCTAGGACGCTCCAGCCTCGCCAGCTCCCGGTGGGACTCGAAGATCCCCGTGTGCTCGCTGACGGTCGAGGATGGGCCTTTGCGCACCAGTGGGCCGCATTCTCCAGTAGCCCGTGTCATCTGGTAGGAAAGGCGACTTGCACGCACTGTCATTCTGCGCATAGCGTAGGCTCACAGGCCAAAGAGGCAATCGACGACGCCAACTGCAGTGGGTGTCACGACAGGGGTGAGCACTGCCGTCCGGCGCGTAAGGTCCATGCTGCGGCGACCAGCCGGGTGCGTTGTGTCGATTGCCATATGCCTAGCACACCATTTCGTAACGATTCCGGCTACGACCTGAGCTTCACGGATCACGGAATCTCGATTCCGCGCCCTGCCGAAGCTACGCTGCTCGAGACGCGAAGTGCTTGCCTCAACTGCCACTCAACGCATAACGAGACCTGGGTCATCGAGCAGCTGTGCGGATGGGGCGCGAGTGACGCGAACTCGACAAGGGCCTGGGTCGAGGCGATCGCGCTTCTCAAGCGACGACGTATGCCGCACGATGCAGGGCAAAAGGCAGGGCTCGACGCAGCGCTATCGCATCCCAATCACCTGGTCGTGATCAGTGCACTGCGTATGCTCGCGCGACGGGCAGCAGACGCGTCGCTGGTGCCTCGCTTGCAAGCCTTTGCGAGTCACCGCGATCCAGGTATACGCGCCGCCGCGTTGGGTGCTTTGATCACCCACGACGTTACTGGCAGAAAAAAGTGGCTGGCGGCCGTTGCCGATGACCCTGGACCACTGGTTCGCATGGAGCTGACTCTCCGCGTGCTGTCGCGGGGCTACGCTTCAGAGGCGTTTCAGCGACAGGCCTTACGGGACATCCTGATGTTCGGCGGGCCCTGGCCGGAGTTCGATTTGCGCAGGCTGTCGACTCTACGACGAAGCGCGGGCATGAGAAAGGAAGCGGAGGCGATCGACGACCTACTCCTCCGCTTCACGGCGCCCGCGGGGCGCTGATTTAAACAGTGCCCTTCGGGACTTGTCAGTTCGACGCGCCACCGGCTTGACTGTTGTGGGATGGTAGCAGCATCCTACGTTGTCTGTTGGTTTACCTTAACGTTGCAAAAAACCCGCCGGCGTAAACCGCTTTCGCTCGCGAAAAACAGCGCGAACTAAGGGCGTGCTCACTTTTTTTGG
>JAFGOG010000450.1 GCA_016926595.1 Anaerolineae bacterium | reverse complement strand
TTGGGGTCGATATTGCGCATCGGCCGCTCGCGCGTCTGTTCCTCGTACACCTGGGCGGCGAGACCACCGGTGCGGCTGATGGCGAAAAAGCCGTTGCCTAACGCCGGCGGAAAGCCCAGATCGCACAGCACGGCGGCGATGCCGCCATCGACATTCATCGGCAGGTCTTTGCCCATGCTTTCTTTCATCGCCTGGCGCAGCGCCTGGCCCATCTCGACATACTCGCCGGCCACACCGGCCTCCTCGACCAGGGCAAAAAGCCGCCTGGTGCGCGGATCGTCGGTGTGGATCCGGTGGCCATAGCCCGGCACCCGGATCTTTTTGGCGCGAAACTCGACCATCTTGTCGCGGGCGGCGCTCGCAGCGTCGAGGCCCTTTTCGCGCTTGTAGGCCACGCACTCGAGCAGGGTCTTCATGCAATCTTCGATCGCCCCGCCGTGGTGGCGGTTGATGGTCATGATCCCGCCAGCGATGGCGGTCGTCAGCGGCGCGCCGCCGGTGGCCACCGTCCGCGCGGCGATGGCGCTGGGCGGGGTAATGCCGTGGTCCACCGACGATACCAGGATGGCGTCCATCAGCTTGCCGACCTGGGGTGTGGGCAGTTCGCCCTTGAGCACTAGGTAGACCATCTCGCCAAAAGAGATGCGGCCCATCAGATCGTCGATGCGGTAGCCACGCACCACAACCTTGTTCGGCTCGATTTTCGTGATTGCAGTTTTCCAGGTTTCTTTGCTTTCTGACATAGTATCCCTCCCTCTCGAGTTGTCGTTCATTTATCCATGCTTGTGACGGCGTCTATGCCAGCGCCCCACGAGAATCGCCAGGCCGTCAAGCCACAGGATCGGCGCGGGGACGCCTGGCACAAGTGCTTTGCGCTTGGGAAGCGGCGGCAAGGCTGCCGGATGGGGCGCGCCGGCCCGAACCGCTGCCAGCAGCACCGCTTCCTCATCCTGGCCGGCCTGGGCCAGCCTGGTCCCGTCCCGGTCGACGACGCACGAGCGGCCCATCATCGGGCAGCTCAGCCGGAACTTGGTGCCCGCTGCCCGCAGCACCCGGACCATAGTCCCGGGCCCCAGGCTCATCAGAAACAGGAGCCCGTATGGGATCGGGGAGCGGAATGGGCCGCACCGCGCGGCATAGACAACCGGCGCGTTGGCGCTTTGCGCCTGCAGCACGGTCGCCTGCTGGAACCAGCCCATCGCATCCATCCTCACTCCGGCGATCCGGTCCTTCATCCGCACCAGCACGCGCCCCTCCTCGTCCTTCAGCTCGCCGACCATGACCGGCGGGGACGAAGGGATGCACAACAGGTCAACCCGCCCCTGGTAGGCAGCAGCCAGGTCGGCAAACACCTGGTCCCAGCAGATGAGCAGGCCAATCCGCCCCAGGGTTGTATCGGCGATGACCGGGCCGGCGCCGCGGTCAAAGTAGCCGTTCTCCCACAACGCCACGTGCATCTTGCGATAGACCCACTGCCGGCCGTCGGGCGCAGCGAGCATGGCGACGATATAGTTGCCCCCGGCCATTCGTGCCGGAAAACTGCCGGCTAGGTGGATGCCCAGTCGCTGCGCCGTGTGGCAGATCCAGGTCCCGGTCGGGCCGTCGAGCGGCTCGGCCAAGCCAAAATTGCGGTTGGTGTACTCGTAGCCGCAGCCGAACAGCTCCGGCAGGACGGCGAGCTGGGCGCCCTGAGCGGCGGCCTGCTCCACCAGCGCGGCGGCGTGGGCCAGGTTGGCCTCCACGTCGCCTACCCGGGCGTCCATCTGGATCGCGGCAACGACCAGGTCTGACATCCTGCTAATTACAGTCCCAGCTTGGCCAGAACCCCTTTGGTCGCTTCCGGCAGCTCGCCAAAGGCGTCGACTACGGTGGCGCCGACGGAGCGGAGGCGGTCGACCTTGCCTTCGTAGGTGCCGCGGCCGCCCTCGATGATCGCGCCGGCGTGGCTAAAGCGGGTGCCGCTCTTGGCCGCCTTGCCGCCGATATAGGCGACGACCGGCTTGGTCACCTCGCCGGCCTCGATCAAGTCGGCCACCCGTTCCTCCTGAGAGCCGCCGATTTCGCCAAAGATGACGATCGCCTTGGTGTCAGGGTCTTTTTGGAACAGTTTGACTACTTCTGGGTGGGGCAGGCCAACGACGGCGTCCCCGCCGACGTGGACCAGCGTCGTGGCCCCGATGCCGGCCTGGCCCAGGTAGTAGGCGGTGCTGGAGGTCATGCCGCCGCTGCGCGACGAGATGCCCACCGGACCGGGGCGGAACCACGCTTTCGCCGACGAGGCCCGGCCGCCCATCATGCCCAGGATGCCCTTGTCGGGGCTGAGCACGCCCAGGGTGTTCGGCCCCACAAACATCGCCCCGGCCTCTTTGGCCGCCTTGGCGATGGCCAGCACATCCCAGATCGGGACACGGTCGGGGACGATCACCAGCAGCTTGACGCCGGCGGCGATCGACTCCAATGCGCCCGGCTTGACGATCGGGGCCGGGATGAACAGGACCGCGACGTCGATCGGCCCGACCTTTTCCCAGGCCTCCTGGACGGTGTCAAAGACCGGCACCCCCTCTACCTCTTGGCTACCTTTCCCGGGCGTGACGCCGGCCACGACGTTGGTGCCATACTCGCGCATCAGCTTGGTGCGCGCCATGCCCTCGCGCCCGGTGATGCCTTGGACGAGGACTCGCTTGGTTTGATCGATCAAGATAGACATAGGTCAATCCTCATTCGTAATTCTGCCGCTATGGCTTGGGCGTTCCTGGCATGCACTCGCCCCGCTGAAAAGCCCACTCTTCGCACTCGGTGCCGTCGGGGAAGACGCAGTAGCCGGTC
>JAFGOG010000449.1 GCA_016926595.1 Anaerolineae bacterium | reverse complement strand
GGCTGCTCGTGGGTCAGCGTGTAGCCGGCGTAGGTGTTCTCGCCGACAGAGAAGAGCAAGCCGCTGTTGGCGTCGGCCAGATCCACGCCGGCCTCAGCAATGAGGGTGTCGCGCCAGTAGAAAGCCGCGGTGACCAACCCCGCCGGGGGACGCCCCTTGATCTTTAGCGAGAGATAGACCGTCTCGGCGGGGGCAAAGTCGGCCCCAGGATCCACCGGCTGCATGGTTTCGCCCAGGCCGTGGGCAAAGACAGCCTCCAGCACCTCGACGCCGGCCTCGGGCGTGGGCGGCAGTGAGGTGACGACGACGGTCACCTGCCCGAACGGCGGCCCGGACGTGACTACGACGGTGATGAGCGGCGGCGTGGATTCCGAGCCGCAGCCTGCCAGCGCCGTCAGGAGCAGGACCAACAGGAACAGCTTCCGGCAGTCCAAGTCTTGCTTTCTTCTCGACACTTTCATCATCTCTCGAATCCTTTCTCTCGCCTTGTGAGGCGGATAGGGGCAGGGCAAGCCCGCCCCCATCCGATCAGTGGTTTCTCACAACCATGGGCAGGAACACCCGGTGGCTCGCCCCCCCACCGGACGCACACGCCAGGTTCAGCGTATAGGTGCCGACGGCACCGCTAAAGCCGTCCACGGCGAGGTAGTAGGTGCCGGCGGGCATGTTGGCGACCGTGACCTCAAAGTTGCCAAACGTCCCGCCGCCCTGGCACTGCCCGGCGGCGCACCCGGTCGGGGATAGCAGAAATATGTCCAGATCTACTGCCAGGTTGCTGAGTGTAGCCGTGACGGTGTAGGTTGCACCGGCGGCCAACGTGAACTGATAGATCGCCTCCGGCCCCGTCTCGGGCCAGCTGGAGCAACTGTACGAGTCGTGGATGTTGGCATAGAAGACGGTATCGTCGCTCACCTGCTGGCCGCAGGAGATCGTCAGCGGGGCGGCACAGGTGCCACTCCCTCCGCTGAGAATATACGGCAGAGAGAACTCGGAGGTGTTGCCGTCGACGTCGGCGGCGATGGCTGTGACGTTGGGTCCGGTGATCGCTCCACTGTACGCCCATTGGCCGGTAGCCGTGTTCACGACACACGAGCCGTGGTAGATGGCGCCTTCGTTGCCATAGTCCGAGTAGACATAGACCACGCGCGAGCCGTCCACCGCCGTGCCCGACGCGCCGCCGGCGCTGGCCGAGGTGATCGTCGGCGCGGCCTGGTTCAGGTTGCCGCCGTTTGACAGATCGATGCCCAGCTCACCGTTGTCGTGGATGCTATTGGCCACGATCTGGTTGTACAGAGACGTCGCATTCCTGATGAGAACGCCATTTCTACCGTTGTAGGCGATGGTGTTGAGATATACTTCCGACAGGCTACTATCGAGGATATACACTCCCTGCTGGTCATTGCTCAGGATGCTATTGCCGTACACGTCTGTGTTATCCGCGCCTTCGATGAATACCCCATGGTCTCCGTTGTGGGCGATGGTATTGGGCAGCAGTCCCGGCCCGCCGATGTGCGTGTCGGCAGCATTCCCTCCCACGTACACGCCACTGGTCGCGTTGCCCATGGGAGTGGAATTGTTGGCCGCAACGCCGATGTAGTTACCGCCCAATTCATTCCGGTCAGTGTTCGGGCCGTAGATCAGGACACCTTGGCCGTCGACAACCTCGGTCCCGTTGGCAGAGATATAGTTGCCCTCGCCCGCCTCATCGCCGCCGATGGTGTTGTCGCTGGCCTCGAAGGCGATGAATATGCCACCGTGGGTGTTGGGCTCGCCGCTCATCCCTGAGGCACCGAGGCCGATGTAGTTGCCCTGCACGACGTTGTGGTGGGCCTCGCCGCCGCTGATCCACAGGCCCCACCGGTTCCCAGACAGCACATTGCGCCTGCCGGCAGCCGGGCTGCCGATGGTGTTGTTGGACGAAGCGATCAAGACGCCGGGATCGCAAAAGCTGGTGATGTGTAGTCCATACACGGCGCAGTACAGTGCCTCTAGAGTTAGTCCACTCCAGCAATTCCCGTTGTCGTTCGAGCCGTTCAACATGACGCCGGGAGAGTTGTTGATACTGTCCCATACACTACTGGCGTCAATGGTCACAGAATCGGTCAGTGAAGGCAGGTTCCCCTCACTGTCGGACACGTAAATGTCCATCTGGTTGGCAAAGGTGATGGTATCGAACCCAGCCAGGGCATTGGCCTCTTCAATGGCTGCCCGCAGGGTGCAGGTGTTATACGAGCTCAAACAGATCCCATCTCCAAGGTTCTTGTCGTGGGCGGCCGCGGTGTCCCTGCTGTCGTTCACTACGAAACCAGCAGCGTGCAGCGGCGGCGGGCCAGCTGCCGCCAGGCCAGCCAGCAGAATCATAACCAAGGCTGCAGACAGGGGTTTTCGTTTCATCGTTCATCTCCTTTTCATTTCATGGGCTCACTTCAGCCCCGTGTGCTCCGATTCGGTCAGCTTGCCGGTGTGGCGCTCGATGAAGGCCAAAATCTCGTCCACCCGCTGGATAAATACCGCCTCACCCGTCCGGGCGTGCTGCACCCAACCCTTCCACCCCGGCCTGTCACCTTCTCGCCAGATGCGAATAACGTACGAGTTGCTGTGCGATTCGCCCTTTTCCATCGCCCGTTCCACCGACAACAAAAACTGCCCTCCCTTTCTGGACGGCAGTTTACCATATGGCTATCTCCCGATTATCTTAACCAGAAGAAGCGGCAGAGAACCTTGAGCTCATTTTGGGCTGCCTCGTGTCTTGACCTTGTGCCCTGCCCGGCGCAGCGCTGCCAGGTCACGCTTAAGGGTGGCCCGGCTGACATCCAAGGCAACGGCCAGGTCGTCCACGGTGGGAGTCGCGCCTTGCGCCTCCGCCTGGCGCAGCATTCGCAGCAACCGCCGACGACGGCATGATGTTTTGCTGGCAGCCTGCTCATCCTCCGGCGCATCCACCGTCCAGGCAATGGTCACATACTCATCGCCGCGCAGGGGACGGCCGGTGGGGACGCCGGCGCGGGGCAGGCGGACCGTCTGCTGTTGAGGCCAGCGTTCCCGGTACGCGGCGACGATCTCGCGGTGAGCGGCTACATTCTCCAGAAAAGAGCGCCGCATTCCCTCGTCGTCGATGCCAGCCGCCCGCTCCTGTAGCGAAGCGTGGGCCGTCTCCAGGATCTCGGCGGCGCGGAGATCGTGGACAGCATGCAAGGCGCGGTAACAGGTCAAGTAAATGTGCATCGGTTCGTCCGTGCCATCCAGACTTCCACCCTCCAGATGGTTCAGGATCCGCTCCGTATGGGCCAGGGCCTGTGGGAGATCCCCATGGGCCAGGGAAATACGGAGCAAGCCAGCCAGGGATTCCATGGCCAAGTGCAGTTCGCCCAGCTCACACCGCAGTTCCACCGCTTGCCGATAGGCGTCGGCTGCTATGTCCAACTGCCCCAAGCCGGACAGAGCATGGCCCCAATAGGTCAGGGCATGCCCCTGATGATAACGGTCGCCGATCTCCCGAAAAATCGACAACGCCTGGCGGGCATATTCCTCGGCTGCCTCATTGTCCCCCACAAAATGAAAGAACGAGCTCAAGCTAGCCAGCGCAGCTCCCTCCCCTCGCCGATCTCCAACCTCGCGGTGGATGCTCAGAGTCCGCTCAAAGTAGGGTTGGGCAGCGGCATAGACCCCCAGCGCCATCAGGATCGAACCGATATTGGCCAGGGCCGAGGCCTGGCTTTGCCGGTTGCCGACGTCGCTAAGGATGTGCAAGGCTTGCTCATAGTGGTCGCGGGCCGAGAGATAGTCTCCCAGGGATTGAAGGACATTGCCATAGATCATGAGCGTCGTTCCTTCGCCCCGGCGGAAGCCGATCTCACGATAGATATCCAATGCCTGTTGATAGTAGGTGCTGGCCGTGGCCAGGTCGCCCAGATCGTGCACCACATAACCCAGATTATACAGGGCGCTGCCCTCCCCTTGCCGGTTGCCGAGCTCCCGGTGCAGAGGTAGGGTCCGCTCGTAGCAGGCCCTGGCCTGGGCATAGTCCCCTTGATAGAGATACACGTTGCCCAGGAGGTTCAAGGCATCTGCTTTCAGCCGGCGCAGGCCTCGCTCGTCGGCGAGCGCCAGTACCTTTTCAAATTGCGCGCGGGCGGCGTCGTACTCCCCTCGTCGCCACAGGACCCGTCCCCACTCCACAAGAGCCCTTCCTTCCAGCTCGATTGCCCCTGTACTCTGCGTCAAAGTGACGGCAGCCTGCGCGGTGGCGATGGCGGCCGCATAGTCGCCGGTCTCTTCGCTGTAGCGCGCGCGGCGCAGGGCCACTTGAGCCCGCTGTTCGGCTGATGGCCATTTCTCGACCAAGGCTTCCAGTGCGTCGAGTTCCCTCGCCTGCGCTGCCCGATCGCCCACCAAGCCGTTGACCGCCTCGCAGTCCAGCCGCAGAGCAAAGAGGCGATCCGGGTCGGGCGGGACGGCCAGTTTGCTCAGGGCATCCAACGCCTTGGCGTAATGAGCCGTCGCCTCGGCGTTGGCATACACCGCCCGCGCCCGGTCGCCAGCTTGTTGGTGATAAATGGCAGCCTGGTCCCACACCCCAGCCTGGGTCCAGTGATGAGCCAGCGCTTCCGGCTCATCCGGAGCCAGGCGCGTCAGGGCTTCGGCCACCTGGCGATGGTATAGACGGCGGCGTGGCGCGGTCAGCCGTTCATATGTCACACGCCGGATCTGGTCGTGGGCAAAGACATAGTCCGCCCCGGTCGCATCGGGACCAGCGGGCAGAAGCAATCCCCTGCCGCACAGCTCATCGCCGGCAGCCAGCAGTTCTATTTCGGACCGATCCGACGTTTGCTGCCACAGGTCAAAGGCCACTTCGCGCCCAATGACGGCCGCCAGGCCCAGCGCTTCCGCCAGCGGGCCGGGCAGGCGGTCCAGGCGGCGCTGGATGCTCTGCGTCACGCCGGTTGGCAGGGGCAACTCGGCGTAATCTTGCGTCGCTTCGTCCCAGGGAGTGCTCCAGCCCCCCCCGGCATCACGCCGCAGTAGGCCCTCGTCAACCAGCCCCCGCAGCGTCTCGATGACAAAGAACGGGTTGCCTTCGGTCTCGGCGTAGAGGCGGGTGCTGAAACGCGGCGCAGCCTGCCCCAGGTCCAAAGCCTGCCGCACCAACTCGCCCGTCTCGTCCAGATCGAGCCGCGCCAGGTTGAGGCGGTGCGGCAGGCGGGTGTTTTCCAGTGCAGTCAGCACCTCGGCCTGATGCCCGGTCATCTCTTCGGTCCGGAGGGTCATAACCACCAGCAGCCGGGCGTCTGCCAAGCGGGGGAGCAGGTAGCGGAGGACCTCCAGGCTGGCAAGATCGATCCAGTGGACATCTTCCAGGAGTAGCAGACAAGGCGCAGCAGCGGCCATAGCCAAAAAAGCCCGGGTGATGGCCTCCAACAGGCGGCGATGCTCTTCTGCTGGCGGCAGGGTGGGAGCGGGAACTCCGTCAGTCACCAACTCGGGCAGGAGGCGGGCCAGCTCGCCGCGCCACAGAGGATCGAGGGCTGCCTTCTCCAAGGATGGCAGCCCGGCGCGCAGGGCCTCCGCCAAAGGCTGATAGGCGGGCGGTGCGGCCAGCTCGTAACACTGCCCCCACAAGGTCCGAATCCCTCGCCACTCTGCGTTGCGCGCCAACTCCTGCGCCAACCGGGTTTTGCCCACCCCGGCCTCTCCGAAAACCAGGGCCAGCCCGCCTTGC
>JAFGOG010000448.1 GCA_016926595.1 Anaerolineae bacterium | reverse complement strand
GCCAGCGTGCGCTTTTCGGGTGAGTTGAGATAGATCAATGGACTGAGAAATTCGTTCCAGTGGAACAGGAAGGAAAAGATGGCCACGATCCCCAAGGCAGGCAGAGACTGTGGCAGAATGATGCGCCATAGAATGCTCCACTTGGAGCAGCCGTCGATCAGCGCCGCTTCGTCCATCTCGAGCGGGATCGTCAGAAAGAACTGGCGCAGCAAAAAGATGTACACCGGCGAACCGAAAAAGGCCTGGGCGATCAGGGGGATAATCGTGTCGACCAGCCCAAACCAGTTGAACATGATATACCTTGGCACCAGGGTGACGTGGGCAGGGATCATCAGGGTAGAGAGCATAACCAAAAAGAGAGCATCCCGTGCAGGGAAATCAAGGCGTGCAAAGCCATAGGCGACGATGCTTGACGAGAGGGCTGCAGCCACCAGGCTGATCGAGGCGATGACCATTGTGTTCTTGAAATACATGCCAAAAGGCAGGATAGTGAGTGCCTGACTAAAGTTGCCCCATTCAATGGGATCGGGGATCCACTCTGGAGGAAAGACAAAGACATACTTCAGGTCCTTGAGCGCGGTCGATATCATCCATACCAAGGGGATCAAGACGATCACACAGCCTGCGCACAAGATCGTATAGATCAACACCCGCCAAAGGATGCTCGGTAATCTGTCTGACAGGCGGCCACGGAGCGAACGATGCCCGCTCAGCGAAGCGCTTTGGTTCACCATCTTCGCCCTCCTTCCAGCCGCATACCTTCATAGTGGACCCAGGCGGCAGAGGAGCGCATGACCAGTAATGTAAAGAACATGATGATCAAAAAGAGGATCCAGGCCAATGCGCTGGCGTATCCCATTCCGCCGGCGCCGTGCCCGTATGAAAAGGCGTTTTGATACAGGTAGAACACATAGAAAAAGGTCGCATACGCAGGTCCGCCGCTGGTCATTACGTAAGCTGGGGTGAAGACCTGGAAGGAGCCGATGACCCCCTGGACCAAGTTGTAGAACAGGACGGGGCTCAACATCGGCAGGGTGATGTGCATAAAGCGACGCCAACGGCCTGCGCCGTCTACTTTGGCCGCGTCGTACAGATCGGTTGGGATGCCCTGCAACCCGCCAAGATAGATCAACATGCCGCCGCCTACACCCCACAAGCTCATCAGGATAAAGGCAGGCATGGCCCACTGTGGATCGGCGAGCCACCCCGGTCCCTTGATGCCTACCAGGCTCAACAGCCAGTTCAACACGCCGAACTTGGGGTTGAACACCCACGTCCACATCACAGCGACCGCTACCCCGGAAAGCACAGCCGGCAGGTAGTAAATGGTCCGAAAGAGTCCAAGGAACCGGACATTCTCGTTGAGCAAGAGAGCCAGGGTCAAACCAAAGATCAGGCCCAGCGGTACGGAGGCAAAAGAATAGTAAAACGTCACCCCCAGCGACTTCCAGAACAGGCGATCGCGGAAAAACAAACGCACATAGTTGTCAAGCCCCACCCACTTGGGCTCGCCGATGAGCCCGTACTTGGTAAAGCTGAAATAGATCGAGGCCACAAGCGGCCCCAAGGTGAGGACAAGGAAACCGATGAGCCAGGGGCTGATGCAGAGAAACCCGGTCAAGGTGTCCCTGTGCTTTTGCCTCCGGCGGCCCACCGGACCTATTGGACCTGCACGCTGAAACTGCACTTGAGACGCCATAGGTCCCTCCCGTTTGGGCATCAGAATGGTCAGAGGAGTTGGAGGGGCAGTGTGCGTACTGCCCCTCCTAGGTGCGCTGTTCTACGAGTTCTCGGCCTCGGCCAGCATCGCGTCCGTGTCTTGGGCCGCTTGCCGGCACGCCTCTTCGGCGGTTATCTCACCCAGCCACATGGCCGACCAGAGCTGCTGCGCGTTGCTGGATGACAGGCCCCAGACCTTGGTCCGCCAGCGTGCGCGCCCCCCGGCATACTCGAGGCCATCGGCGATAACCTGCTGGTCCTCGGCGGGGATGTTCTGGAAGGCGAATTTGGCGCCTATCGACTTGGTGGCGGCAATCGTGCCCGCTGCCTTGGAGTAGAACTCCTGGCTTTCGTCGGACATGAGGAAGGCCAAGAGCTTCCACGCCTTGTCGCGGTTGGGCGAAGTCGCCGAGAGGCTAAGCCCGGTAGAGTGGATCAGCGCCTGTGTATCCACCACTTTGGGCATCTCGATCAGCCCCCAGTTAAAGGGCCACACAAACTCGCCCGGCTTGGTTGGATCGAGCCACTGCCCGGTGCCGATGGCCGACACGCCGATCTTGCCGGTGGGGAACGAGATGCCGAGGTCGGCAGGACCGATTTCAGGCGGAGCCTGGATCTCGTACTTGCGGATCAGGTCGACGCTGGCCTGCATGGCGGCGATCGACTCTGGAGTGTCAAGGGCGCACGCGGTCAGCGCAGGATAGTTGTAAAAGTCGCCCCCAAAGGTCCACAGCCAGGGCAAGAGGTGCGCGTTGTCCGGCAGCCGTGGGTCGACGCCCCATACATCGACCTCGTCACCGCTCTTTTTCACGACTTTTTGCGTCTTGTCCAGGAACTCGTCATAGTCCCAGTAGCGCGTGGGGTACTCGACGCCTGCCTCATCGAACGCATCCTTGTTGTAGGCCCAGATGCGCAGGATGCTGCCCAGTACAGGCAAGCCCAGCAGCACCCCATCCCATGAGTACGCCTCGACCAGTGCTGCCGGCACATTCTCGATGTCAAAGTCAGCCGCTGTAGCGACATACGGGTCCAGGGCAGCAAGCAAGTTCTCGTCCTTGAAATAAACCAGGTTCCAGGGAGGCATGTAAAAGATGTCGGGCGGCGTCTTGGCGGCAGTCATCGTCACCAGCTTGGTGAAATAGTCGTCGCCGGCAGCCGTGGTGAGTTGGGCGATCTTGACACCTGGGTTTTCCTCCTCGAACTGCCTCATCAGGAGGGCGAGCGGGTCCTGCTGGGAAATGTTCTGCTGCTGGGACAGGAAGGAGAGGATCACCTCCTCTTG
>JAFGOG010000447.1 GCA_016926595.1 Anaerolineae bacterium | reverse complement strand
TCTCGGCCAGGCGTTCCAGGACGGCCGGCGCCGGGTGGCCGAACCGGTTGCCGGCGCCGGCCGAGATGACGGCAATGCTGGGCTGCACGGCTGACAAAAAACCGGCGGTCGAAGAGCTGTTGCTGCCGTGGTGGGCTACTTTGAGCACAGAGGCCGAAAGCGGCTGTCCGGATCGGAGCAGCGCGCTCTCGGTCTCGGCCCCAATATCCCCGGTGAGCAGGACACTGGCCCGCCCCCACGTCAGCCGCAGCACGACCGATTGATCGTTGGAATCGGTTCGCGCGCCGGCCGCCGGGTTGGGGAGGGACATCGGATTGAGCGCCGCCAGGATGGCCCCATCGCCCAGGTCGATCGCGGCCCCGGCCTGGGCCGTGTAGCGGGGTACCTGCTCCCTGTC
Source organism: Anaerolineae bacterium (assembly GCA_016926595.1). The sequence continues at coordinate 2,943 of JAFGOG010000447.1, read as the reverse complement.
AAGCTCCTTCTCGCATTCCTCGTAGATCGACTGCTTTTCCGCATAGCCGTTGTCGAGCCAGCCATCCACCTGGTAGCGTCTCAGCGCCTCGACCAGGCCGGTGATATGATCGGCGTCGGCGTGGGTCATCACCACCAGGTCGAGCGACCGGTCCCAAAAGGGCATTTCCTGGCCCAACGCCGTCGTCAGGGCGGTGGGGCTGGGGCCGCCGTCGACCAGGATCTGCTGGCCGCGCGGGGTGGTGATCAGGATGGCGTCCCCTTCGCCGACATTCAGAAAGGCGACGTGCAGCCTGCCGTCGGGCAGTTGCAGGACGGCCAGGCAGGCGAGGATGGCCGCTACCGCCAACACCCCCAGCAGGGCCGTTGTGACCCGGCGGGACAGACGGGCCGACATCCAGCTCCATAAACGGCGGTCGCACCCCTGGCTAAAGGCCCAGATCGCTGCCAGAAACAGCATATAGTAGAGCGCCAGCCGGCCTGCCCTGGCCGGACTGAGCTGGACAGAAGCCAGCGGCCAGGATGCCAGCCAGCGCACGATGGCAGTGGTATAGGCCAGGCCAAGCCATGGTACCCAAAAGATTGCCTGGGCGATCGGCTGCAGAAAAGCGACCAGCCCAACCAGCGTGGCCAGGCCGCCGGCGACGATGATCGCCGTCTGTGCTGGCAGGATCAGCAGGTTGGCCAGGGGCGCCACCAGCGACAACCGTCCAAAGTGATAGAGGATTAGGGGCAGGGTCAGGATCTGGGCGGCCAGGGTGACGATCAGCAGGTCGTCCAGGTAGCGAACCAGCTTTTTGGCCCGTTCCTGCGATAGGACGCGCGCCAATGCGCGCTCGAAAGACTGGTCGAGTGCTGGGGTGAACAGGATCAGGCCCAGGGTAGCGGCGAAACTGAGCTGAAAGCCGACGTCCCACAGCGCAAAGGGGTTGATCGCGGTCAGCAGCAGGCCTGCGGCGCACAGCGACACATAGGCCGTGGCCTGGCGGCCCAGGTACAGGGCCGTCAGGTACAGGCCGGCCATCAGCGCGGCCCGGGCCACGGCTGGCTCGGCGCCGACCAACAGCGCATACAGCCCGACGACGCCCAGCGTGAGCCAATAAGCCCACCGCTTGCCCAACAGCCGCCCAAAAGCCCGGGAAAACAGCGCCGCTACGATGGTCAGGTTGGCGCCGCTGATGACCAGGATGTGGCTGGCGCCGGTGGCGTTGAACAGGTCGTACAGGTCGCGGGCGATGCTGGCCCTGACCCCCAGGACAATGCCCTGCAGCAGCGACGCTTCAGGCTCTGGCACCAGGCGGGCGATGGCAGCCCGGGCCCGGTCCTTGACGGCAAATAGGGCGGCCTTGACCGGGCTGCCCTGGCCCTGCGCCGCCAGCTCGATGCGCGGCCGGCTGATGAAAGAATAGATCCCCTGGCGGGCCAGGTACTCCTCGTACGAAAAGCCGTCGATCTCTGGCGGGGTTTCCATTGCGCCAGACACCCGCAGCCGGTCGCCATAGCCATACTCTGGCAGGCGCGGGGCGCGCACCAGTATGGTTCCGTGGACCGGATAGACCTGGCCGCCGGCCTCGATCGTCTCGGCGCCGAGCCGCAGGTTGGTCCAGGTGTCGCGCACGTCGGGGTAGCTGCGCACAACGCCCTCTACGGTCAGCCATCCACTGTCGTTGTAGCGCGCGGCAAAGGCCTGGTCGGTCCAGTCTGGCAGGTCCGCCTGGTAGCGCAGGGCGCCGGCAATCAGGGCCAGGGCGCAGACGCTGGCCAGCCGCATGGGGCGATCTCGCCACCACAAAGCCGTGGCGGCCAGTGGTACGACGGCCAGGATCAGCAGGGCGGCAGGCTCGACGCCGCTGGGCGCCAGCAGATAGTGGGCCAGGAACAGGCCCGCTGCCCAGGCGGCGGCAATCAGGACCAGGGGAGGCATGGGCAATACCCTTTGACGGGTGAGGCCTGGCAGATCCCTATCATCCCATGGTAGGGGCGACCCCGAGTGGTCGCCCTGGGCCTGACTCCCAGGTCTCTACAATTTCGGCATATAGTAGCCCACGCCCCGCTCCGAGCAGATGTAGCGGGGCTGTTTGGGGTCGGGCTCGATCTTGCGGCGCAGGTAGGTGGCGTACACCTTCACATTCTTGTCGCCCCCCTGGTAGGCCACGTCCCAAACGTTGGCCAGGATGGTTTCGTAGGTGAGCACCCGCCCGGCGTTTTGCGCCAGGTAGAGCAGGAAGCGGTATTCGGTGGGTGTCAGCCGGACCTCTTGGCCGTGGACCATTACCCGGCGACATACCGGGTCGATGACCAGGTGGCCTTGGTCAAAGCTGAGCGTTTGATCCTCATCTTCAGTCGGTTGGGCGCAGCGGCGCAGCAGGGCCTCGATGCGGGCGATCAGCTCCTCCCGGTCGAACGGCTTGGGTACATAGTCGTCGGCCCCGGTCTGCAGCCCCTGTACGACGTGTGTCACCTCTCCGAGCGCGGTCAGCATGATGACCGGCACGGTAGACATCTCGCGGATCCGCTTGAGCGTCTCCCATCCGTCCATGTCGGGCATCATCACGTCGAGCAGCACCAGGTCCGGCCGCTCGTGATACAACAGCCGTATGGCCTGCAGCCCGCTGCTGGCGCTCAGGACCTCGTAGCCCCGCCTTGCCAGCATGGCCTGCAAGAGTTGTTGCAGGTCCTCCTCGTCGTCTACAACCAATAGCTTGGCTGCCATCGCGCCTCAAGTCTGATGAGGGTGTAGGTGTCAGACCGCTAGATTATACTGGCACTTGGGCGGGATGTCAAATGCGAGGTCAAAGCTTGGGAGGCTGAGAGCCTTTTATCGGCAGTATGGCTTGTCACAGGCGCTCCACTCGGCGCGGCGCAGCCGGGCCAGGATCCGGGCGCTCAGCTCCCTCGTCGAAGATGGCCAGCGGACATAGTCGTCGGCTCCCTGCCGCAGCCC
>JAFGOG010000446.1 GCA_016926595.1 Anaerolineae bacterium | reverse complement strand
TTTCGACGCCTAGCCGACGCTCACCCTCCGCTGCCAGGTCTGCCACCACCGCGGCAAAGCCAAGGCTGCGGGCTCGCGGATGACCTCGTCCACTGCGTCCGACAGTGGAGTCGGCTGAGGGTTGATCTCAACTACGTAAGCGCCTTGTCGCAGGGCTACCAGCGGCAGGGAGGCGGCCGGCTGGACAACTGTCGAGGTGCCGACGACGAGCATCACCTGGCAGCGCTGAGCCGCGGCCAGGGCGGCGGCGAGCGCATCGCCGGGCAGCGACTCGCCAAACCAGACCACGTCTGGCCGGGCCAGCCCCCCACACCTTGTACAAGTGGGCAAGATCCTGCTGCTCGTGAGTAACGGAACTGTGCGATCCTCCCAGGGTGCTTGGCACTCCCGCGTGCAGCGCATCCGCCAGATATTGCCGTGCAGCTCCACGACGTTGCGGCTTCCGGCCATCTGATGCAGGCCGTCGACATTCTGGGTGATCAGGGTCCAGTCGTCGAAACGGCGCTCCATCTGGGCCAGGGTGTGGTGCGCCGCGTTGGGCCGGCAGCCCGCGATCAGGCTCCGCCGCCAGTCGTACCACTCCCACACCAACCGTGGGTCGCGGTAAAAGGCGCCCGGCGTTGCCAGGTCCTCAGCGCGGTAATTGCGCCACAACCCATCCTCACCCCGGAACGTGGGCGCCCCGCTTTCGGCCGAGACGCCGGCGCCGGTAAGCACCGCAACTGAGCGAGCCTGTTTCCGTGGAATGTCCATGGCTGCTATTATACCCTGTTAGCCGTGTATCAGCGCCGGCAGGCACCGGGTGCAGACCCACAGGCTGCGCCCCTTGGTCCGCACCGGCAGCAACACAGCCCGCTCTTCGCTGGCCCCGCAGTTGAGGCAGGTCTGCGCGATATAGCGCAGCCCCCGCTCCTGCTCGCGCGCGTGGGCTGCGGCCTCGTTGAACGGCTGCGCCTCGCGGGTTTCAACCGTCAGCGCCCCGGTGGGGCACACGGCCAGGCAAAAGCCCGCCCCATCGCACAGCTCTTCGCTGACGACGTGGGCTTTGCCGTTCACCATCTCGATGGCCCCTTCGGCGCAGGGGGTGACACACAAACCACAGCCGTTGCACAAACTTTCGTCGATCTTGACAATTGTCCGGACCGTTTTCTGCATGGGAAGAACCTCTTTTTGCTGCCCAGTATAGCCCCCAGCAGCCACTTTGTCCATGACATTTGTCAGGTTCAGGGCAAACTTGCGCCGCGCGCCGCGCTGTGGTATAGTTGAGGAAAGACCCAGAGGAGGAGCCTATGGAGTTCCACATCTCGCGCCAGGCGCGGAACCGCTACCAGTTCGACGAAAGCATCTTTTCGTTGAGCGGCAACGTCATCTTGGCCAACTTTCACGCCGCGCGGACCTTTGCCCAAAAGATGAACCAGCGCCGCGACCTGGCGCGCTTTCCCGAGCAGGCGGTCAAGGCGGGCCAGATCAATGCCCTGGGGCTGATCGACGAGATCCTCCACCTCGTCGTCAGTGCCTATCGCCGGGAAAAGAACCCCCAGGTGATGGGCCAGGCGCTCGACTGGTTGTACAACCGCTTGGGCCAGGACGCCGTGGATACTGCGCTGCGCCGCTTTACCGCCGAGTTCCCGCCGGTGGCCGTTTACCGCCGCGAGCTGACCGTAGAAGCCTACCTGGCCGGCGAGACCGATGGCATGCCCAACCGCCAGGTCGCCATGGAAGAAATGCTCATGCTGTGGCTGGCCAACGTCAATCCAGCCTGCTCGCCCTTCTTTGAGCTTTTCGACGACACGGCCCTGGAAAGGGAAACGGCTTACCCTCAGATCATGGCCGGCTTGCATGCTTTCTTCGAGACCCTGCCCCGCTTTGGCCCCGACAACCAGAACTTGGTGGACATGCTGCGCAGCCCTGCCCTCGCCTCCCCCTACTCACTGGAGGGGCAGTTGGAGTATATCCGCGAGCGATGGACCTATGTCTTGGGCAGATACATCTACCGCCTGCTCGGCGGCCTGGACCTGATCCATGAGGAGGAAAAGGCGGCATTTGCCGGGCCTGGCCCGGCGCAGGTGTACGACTTTGCAGGGATGGGGTTCGAGCCGGAGCAGTTCAGCCCCGACCGCGACTGGATGCCCAACCTGGTCCTGATCGCCAAGAACAGCTATGTCTGGCTCGACCAGCTATCAAAAAAGTACAACCAGCCCATCACCCACCTGGATCAGATACCCGACGAGGAGCTCGACAGGCTGGCCCGCTGGGGCATCACCGGCCTGTGGCTGATAGGGTTGTGGGAGCGCAGCCCGGCCTCACAGCGGATCAAGCAGTTGTGCGGCAACGCCGACGCGGTGGCGTCGGCCTATTCGCTGTTCGACTATCAGATCGCCGCCGACCTGGGCGGCGAGGCCTCCTACCAAGACTTGAAAGATCGGGCCTGGCGGCGGGGCATCCGGCTGGCCAGCGACATGGTGCCCAACCACGTCGGCGCCTACTCGCGCTGGGTGGTCGAGCATCCTGACTGGTTCATCTCGCTCGACTACAGCCCATTCCCTGCCTACAGCTTCAACGGGCCGGACCTGTCGCTGGACGACCGGGTCGGCATCCACGTCGAAGACCATTACTATGACCACACCGACGCCGCGGTTGTGTTCAAGCGGGTGGACCGCTGGACCGGCAGCGCCAGGTATATCTACCATGGCAACGACGGCACGAGCATGCCCTGGAACGACACGGCCCAGTTGAACTATCTCAACCCCGAGGTGCGCGAGGCGGTAATCCAGACGATCCTGCATGTCGCCCGCCAGTTCCCGATCATCCGCTTTGACGCGGCGATGACCCTCACCAAGAAGCACTTCCAGCGGCTCTGGTATCCCGAGCCGGGCAGCGGCGGCGCGATCCCCACCCGGGCGGAGCATGGCCTGACCAAAGAGCAGTTTGACGCCGCCATGCCCAACGAGTTCTGGCGCGAGGTGGTGGACCGCGTGGCGGCCAAAGCGCCCGATACCCTGCTCCTGGCCGAGGCTTTTTGGATGCTGGAGGGCTATTTCGTCCGCACGCTGGGCATGCACCGGGTCTACAACAGCGCCTTTATGCACATGCTGCGCGACGAGGACAATGCCAAGTACCGCTCTGTCATCAAGAATACCATCGAATTCGAGCCCGAGATCCTAAAGCGGTACGTGAACTTTATGAACAACCCTGACGAGCGAACGGCGGTGGACCAGTTCGGCAGAGACGACAAGTACTTTGGCGTGTGCGTCATGCTGGCCACCATGCCTGGCCTGCCGATGTTCGGCCATGGCCAGGTTGAGGGCTTTACCGAAAAGTATGGCATGGAATACCGGCGGGCCTATTGGGACGAGCAGGCCGACGAGCGCCTGGTCGCCCGCCACGAGCGGGAGATATTCCCGCTCCTGCACCGCCGCCGCCTGTTCGCCGGTGTGGACAATTTCCTACTCTACGATTTCTTTGCCCCAGATGGCGGCGTGAACGAGGATGTGTTCGCCTACTCCAATCGTGACGGCGGCGAGGCGGCACTGATTGTCTATCACAACAGGTACGCCACAGCCCGCGGCTGGGTCCGCACTTCGGCGGCCTTTTCGGTCGAGGGTGAGGACGGCCAGCGCATCCTGATGCAAAAGAACCTGGGTGAAGGTCTGGGGCTGCGGCCAGATTCCAACTATTTCTGTATCTTTCGCGACCAGATCACCGGCCTGGAATATATCCGCAGCAACCGGGAGATGTGCGAAAAGGGACTGTATATCGAGCTGGATGCCTACAAGTGCCACGTTTTTGCCGGCATGCGCCAGGTGCAGGACGACGAATGGCATCGATACGCCGATCTGGCCGCCTATCTGGGCGGGCGGGGTGTGCCGAGCGTCGACGAGGCTCTTTGGGAGATCGTCATGCGCCCGGTCCACCAACCGTTCAAAGAGCTGGTCAACGCCGAGATCTTCCGCCGCATCATGGCCGCCCGCGGCGCGGCGCCGCTCGGCGCCGCCAAAGAGGACGGGCTGCCTGACGAGGTGGAGCAAAAGATGCTGCGCCTACTGCGGCAGGTCAAGCAGTTGGCCCAGGGCTCGGGCGACGAGTCGGCCATTGCCCGCGACGTCCGGCGCAAGCTGGAGGCGATCCTGCGCTGGCCCGTGATCGATGGCCACCCACTGGTAGCGGCCAAGTCACGCCATCATCGGGCGGTCCAATACCTGCACGCGCGGCTCGACGGCGACCCGCAGGCGTGGGGCATCCTGCTCGGCTGGCTCTTCAGCCACGCCTTGGGCCGGGTCGTCGGCGAAGAGGAGTACGAGCAGCACAGCCGGAGCTGGCTGGACGAGTGGCTGCTGGGCCGGATCATAGCCGGAGCGCTGCAGGACCTGGGCCTCGACGAGGCCGCGGCCTGGTGGGGTGTTGCGGCCGTCAAGGTGTTGGTCAGCCACCAGCGCTGCTACGACAGGTGCGTTGGCCAAGGCCCTTCTGACCGGGCCGCAGGGCCTTCCGCCCTGCCCAGGCGGGCCTACCACCTCCTGGAATCGTGGCTCCAGGACGGCGATGTCCAGCAGTTCCTCCAGGTCAACCGCTACCGCGACGTGCTGTGGTTCAACAAAGAGGCGTTCGACCAGATGTTGGGCTGGACGCTGACCGTGGCCGTGATCGAGACCGCCGCCAACCCCTTGTGCGGTTCTGACGAGCTTGCCGAGGAGATCGTCGGCTGCTACGACATCGTCGAGCAGTTGCAGCAGGCGGAGGAAGAGTCCGGATACCAGGTTGAGAAAATGCTAGAGCTGGTGCGAAACCAGACGACAGAATGACAACAAGGAGGTAACTTTGAACAAAAACTCCGTGCGACAGGCTGTCAACGTGCTGGCCACACTCTTGACCCTCGTCGTCAATGGCCTGGCCAACGCCCTTCCCCTGAACGGCAAGACGACCGGAGAGGTATCGGACAGCATCGGCAACTACTTTGTGCCGGCCGGCTACGTCTTTTCCATCTGGGGCCTGATCTACCTGGCGCTGATCGCCTTTACGATCTACCAGGCGCTCCCCGCCCAGCGGGACAACCCGCTTCTCAAGCGCGTCGGCTACCTCTACGCTTTGAGCTGCCTGGCCAACAGCGCCTGGATCTTTTTCTGGCATTACGAGCAGTTCGCCTGGACCCTGGTGGTGATGGTCGTGCTGCTGCTGTCGCTGATCGCCATCTACCTCCGCGTGGGCATCGGCCGGCGGCGCGTGTCCAACGTCGACAAGTGGTTCGTCCAGGTCCCGTTCAGCATCTACCTGGGCTGGATCACCGTGGCGACGGTGGCCAACGTCACCGCCCTGTTGGTTAACCTACAGTGGAACGGCTGGGGGCTCGATCCGCGGGCTTGGGCGGTCATCATGGTCATCGCCGCCGCTGCAATCGCGTCTGCGGTCAGTGTCACCCGGGGCGACATCGGCTATGTGCTGGTCATCGTCTGGGCCTTTATCGGGATCGTCGTCAGGCAGTCCGCCGCGCTGCCGGTGGCGATCGCCGCTGGCCTGATGGCTGCCGCCGTGGCCCTGACCCTGTTGATCGGCGTGCCCCGCGCCCGGGCGCGCCTCCGGGTCCCTGACAAGTCATTCTGAGGGAGCAAAGCGACCAAAGGTCATTCCGAGGGAGCAAAGCGACCAAAGGTCATTCTGAGGGAGCAAAGCGACCAAAGGTCATTCTGAGGGAGCAAAGCGACCAAAGGTCATTCT
>JAFGOG010000445.1 GCA_016926595.1 Anaerolineae bacterium | reverse complement strand
TATGTACTGAGTATTTTGGCCCGTCTCGTGCAAGTCCTTCGAACAGAGCCGCTTGAGGGTTATCTGTGGATTGTCGAAGAGAGCCGGATTAGGGTCAGAGGATAACCCCAAGGCGATCCAGTATCGCCCACGGCGGCGGTCCTGGCAACTAGAACCCTTTCTCCGCCCCCCGTTGTCGTTGTCTGCATAATCGCCCATCTGTCTTGACAAACCGAAAAAGGTCGTGTATAATAGCCATAGAACAAATTTTCGGCACAGGTGTTCGGAGTGGGCGAAATCACGATCAAAGGAAGGATTACCGCGCTGCTGGGCCGGCATCAAATGACAACCGGCGTGCGGTTATCGCCGCGCCGGCTGGCTGAGCTGGCTGGGGTGCCCAAGGACCTGATCTACCGGCTCGATGCTGGCAAGGCGCGCTATGTGGACCTGGAAGCGCTGACCCGCGTGTGCGCCGTGCTCGGCTGCCGGCCCGACGAGATCCTGGTGTGGAACCATGACGGCCAAGACGACCAATCTGTTTGATATCCTGCCGGCCAATCTGTTCAACGTGTTCAGCACGCAGGGGCATGGTAGCTTGCAGCGCCACTACATGGCCATCCTTCTTCGTATCTACGAGTTGGCCGAGTTCAACCGCTTTGGGTTGACCCGCGAGGTGGTCGTGGCCGAGATCGTGGATTACCTCCAGTCGGTGGACCAGGAGATACTGTCCGAGATCGAAGCCGAGGAGGAGCCGGTCGCTGGCGAGCGGGACTATGCCGGCTATCTGCTGCGGCGATTGGTCGAGGCAGGCTGGCTGGAGCGCGAGCAGAGCGCTGATTACACCGAGACGATTATCCTGCCCGATTATGCCTTCACCCTGCTCGAGGCCCTGCGCGCCATTCAGGAGCAGAAACCCAAGGAATTCACCGGCCAGATCTACGCCGCCCATCAATTGCTGACCAACGAGTCCGAGGATTTCTCGCCGGCCCTGGCGCTGACGCAGGCGTACGAGAACGTCCGGCAAGTAGTCCGCGGCCTGAACGAGCTGAATCAGAACATCCGCCGCTACACCGAGCGGGCCACTCGCGGCCTGGATGTGGCCGCTCTGCTCCGCCTGCAATACGACGATTATGCCCAGGTGCTGGGGCCGGCCTACCACGCACTCAAGACATCAGATCACGTGTCACGTTACCGGCATGACATCGTTGCCCGGTTGCAGGCTTGGCAGATGGACGAAGAGTGGCTGGACCGCACCGCCGACGAGCTGGCGGTACAGGGCCGGCGCAGCCCGGCCCAGGCAGCCGAGGAGATCGGCCACGTCGCGCGCTTTATCGTGCACCAACTGGAGGGCCTGGACCCCCTGCTGGACGAGATCGACCGGCGCCACGCCCAGTACCTGCGCACGTCGCTGCGACAGATCCGCTACCAACTGGTCAATGCCGAGGGCAGCCTCAAAGAGCGCCTGGTCGCCCTGGGACGTGGACTGGCTGCTCTGCTGGGCAACGGGGAGCGCTGGCTGCCGGACGAGATGCCCTCTCTGCAGGCCCAGCCCCTGCGCCAGCCCGACGCCAACAGTTTTTATACCCTGCCCCAGCGACAGGCGCCCCTGATGTCACAGCCGGTCCTCACGCCGATCATCGACCCCGCCGACGAGGCATCGCTGCGCGAGCTGACGCTGCACGAGATCGGCCTGGCGATCACCCCGGACAAGGTCAATCGCTACGTCAAGGCGATGTTCAATGGCCATCGCGTCCTGCACATCAGCGATCTGCCGGCCGGCCTGCTGGGCGACCTGCCGTGGCTCATCTATACCATCGCCTACGGCAACCACCCCGACGTGGACTATGGCGTCGAGCCGCTGCCCGGCGATCCGGTGGCCGTGGGGTGCTACCGTATCATGCCATTCCAGTTGGTCAAGTTGTCCGCAGTCGCCCAGGCATCAAGCCCTGGCGCAGCCGTCCGATAAGGAGTGATGAGAGATGGAATTTACCGCTGAATCGGTGCTCGAATTGACCGCGCTGCCCGACAAGGTGCGCCGCGAGGTGCCGCGGGTGGTGAACCGCCTGCTGGGCCAGACCTTTCTCTACCAGGACGACGAGGATAGCAAAGAGGACTATTACCTGGTCTATCGCCACCGAGGCGTGTTTGAGGCGCTGCTGGGCCTGTCTGGCTTTACACTGCGGCACGACGACTATCATCGCATTTTTCAGGTCGTCTCGGACCTGGCCTCCTGCCGCAAGCGCTACCGGCTGGACGAAACGCTGATGATCGTCGTCCTGCGCAAGCTGTACGAGGACCGGGTGGAGCGCCTTTCCCTGGCAACCGACCCGGTGGTGACGGTCGGCGAAGTGCGCGAGGAGTACCGGACGATCACTGGCAAGGAGCGCGACCTGGGCATTACCCAGTACGAAGAGATCCTCAAGCAGTTGAAACGGCTGGGCCTGATCGAGCCGCTGGACGGCCGCACCCTCGACGCGCGCGACGGCGAGGCTCGCCTGCGCCTGCGCGGCTCGGTGCGCATGATCCTGCCGGTGCAGACGGCCGACGAGATGGAGGCCTGGCTCAGAAAGTATCGCGCGGCCGATACAGACCGGGAGGAAGAATGAAGCAATTGACGCGAATCCGGCTTGTCAACTGGCACCTGTTCGAGAACACCACCATCACCTGCCAAGGCACTACCTATTTCATCGGCGTCAACGGCGCGGGCAAATCGACCATCCTCGACGCCGTGCAGTTTGCCCTGGTGGGCGGTCAGCGTGACGTCCGGTTCAACCAGGCGGCCATGAGCGGCAGCCGCCGCACCCTGAGCAGCTATGTGCGGGGTGAGCTGGGTACGGAGGGCAGCCGTTTCTTGCGCGACGATGCTACCGGCGTGGTGGCCCTCGAATTCCGCGAAGACGACGGCGCCTATTTTGTCCACGGCGCGGTGGTGGACGCCTTTCAGGACGGCCGCTCACCCGACGTGGCCTATTTCGTCGTCGACAACGCCCTCCTCGATGACGACTGGTTCTTCCAGGCGCCGGGCCAACTGTTCGACAGCCGTGCCTTTCGCCGTCACCTGGAGCACCTGGCCTTGCCCGGCGGCCGCACCCATCTCTTCACCCGGCTGGAGGACTATCGTTTTCACCTGCTCAACCGCCTCGGCCAGCTCAAGGAATCGTTCCCGGCCAAGATCGTCAAAGGGCTGGCCTTCAGTCCGCTGACCAACATTCGCGACTTTGTGCACAGCTATCTGCTCGATGAGAACCTGGTGGACGTGCACGTGCTGCAGGAGCAGCTCGACACACTGCGCCACTTTGAGACGTTGGCTGCCGATGTCCGGCGCCGCATCGAAGAGCTGAATCACATCGAGGCATTGGACCAGGAACGGGTGAGCCAGCGCCGGCTGCGGATCATAAACGGTTATGTCCGGCGCTGGGCGCAGGGTGACAAGCACCTGGCCGATCTAAAGCGGTATCGGTTGGAGCTGGACGAAAAGCGCCTGGAGCTCAGCCGGGCCGAGCTGCGGCGTGAGAGCCTGGAAGATACACTCGGCTTTGCCCGGCAGGCCCTGCTCGACGCTCAGGTAGCGCTACAGACCGACGCGGCCGCCGCCCGGGAAAAGGCTTTGCAGCAGGAGATTGGCTCGGCGCAGCAGGAGGTGGAGAGCCTGCAGCGGCGCAAGGCCGACCTGAGCCGTGTCGTCGCTGGCGAACAGGCCGCAGCCCGCGAGCTGCTGGCGCTGCTGGCAGAAGACGGGCTGCCGGCGCCGCCTGCGCTCGATCGCTTTGCGGGCTGGTCGGGCGAGCTCGACGGCGAGCTGCTGGAGATCATCGCCGACGTGCAAGATGAGCTGGCCTGCCTGGGGAACGACTATGCCGCCCAGGACGCCGTGCTGCGAGAACAGGCCGGCCAGTTGCGGCGTGAGGCCGAGACGCTCCAGCGCGAGATTGCCCAGCTCCGCACCGGCGATCGCGAGATCAGCGCCGAGACTGAAGCGCCCCAGGCCGCCCGCCTGAGACGGCTGCTGCGCGCCGAGTTGAGCCTGGCTGCCGACCAGGTGCCTTACCTCTGTGCTCTGCTGCGCGTGCCCGACGAATCGTGGCAGGATGCGGTGGAAGGCCTGCTGGGCCACAACCGTTTCCACCTGTTGGTGCCGGCCGAGCACTATGACGCGGCCATGCGCCTCTACCATCGCCGCCGGCACAAGGACAGCTTGCACGGCGTCGGCCTGCTGGACGAAGAGCGGCTGCTGGCCAACGGGCGCCTCGCCCAGGACGGTACCGTGGCTGGCCAGGTCGAGACCAGCCACCCCGCCGCCCGTGCCTTTGTCGATCTGCTTCTCGGTGGGTACCATGAATGCGAGAGCCTGGAGGATATGCGCGGCCATCGCACGGCGGTCACCCGCGACTGCTTTGTCCGGCGCAACTATGCCACCAGCCACCTGGACCCGCGTGTGTACCGCCGCTGGTTCATCGGCGAGCGGGCCATCCCCCGCCAGATCGAACAGCGCGAGGAGCGGCTGGCGGGCATTGGCCAGGAACTGGCCGGGCTGCAAGTCCGCTTTTCCGGGCTGGCCCGCCGCCTGGCCCTGACCCGCGACAAGGTCCGCCCGATTGTGAATCTGGAGCGCGACCTGCCGGCCGTCGCCCCCTTGAGCCGGATGGAATGTCACCTGGCCGAGCTCCGCTCCGAACTGACCGGCCTCGATACCCGGTCGGTCGACACGCTGCGGACCGAGGTCGAGCGCCAGCAAGTGAGGGTGAACGAGTTGCAGGCCCAGATGGGCAGCCTGGAGCGAGAGATCGGCCGATTGGAAGAGCGGACGGCCACGCTGACCGGTGAGACGCTGCCCGGCCTGGAGCGAGACGCCGATCGCGCCCTCCAGGATGCCCAGGGCTTTATGCTGCTCGAGGATGCTGAGGCGCTGTTGGACGAGGCGCAGAAGGAGTACGAGCGCCGCCGGGGTCGTCAGCCGTTGGAGACGATCCTGCCCAACGCCGACCGCTACGAAAACGACTACCAGGTCGCGGAAAACCGCAGCCGCGACCGGCTGCGGGAAGCCAAGCAGGCCTACAGCCTGGCCTACGATTTTGGCCATGACGACGACGAGGACGCGGCCCGTTACGTCTCCGAGCGCGACAAATTCGTCGAGTCGGAGCTGCCCGGCTACGAGCAGCAGATCGCCAGGCAGCGCGCTCTGGCCGAGCAGGAGCTGGTCGAAAACTTTATCCACCGCCTGCGCGAGCAGATCGAAGAGGCCCGCCAGCAGCTCGGCTACCTGAATACCACGCTCTCGGCCTTGCGCTTTGGCGGCGAGAGATTCGAGTTCATCACCCGGCCCGAGCCGTCGCTGCGTCAGGTGTACGACCTGATCATGGACAGCCAGGCGGTGCTGGGCGCGTCGCTTTTTGACTCAGATTTCCGGAAGCGTCATCAGCAGGGCTGGGACCTGCTCTTTGAACGGCTGACCACCGGCACGGTGGCCAGCATGGAGGACGCCGTCCAGGAGCTGCGCGAGCTGCAGGACTATCGCAACTACCTGCAATACGACATCCGCATCCATTACCCCAATGGCGATCGGGCGCTGCTGAGCCAGATCAGCGCCAAGAAATCGGGCGGCGAGACGACGACCCCATTCTACGTGGCCATGGCTGCCTCGTTCGCCCAGGCCTACCGCCTAACGCAGCCCCGCCAGGCCGACACGATCCGGCTGGCGCTCTTTGACGAGGCGTTCGGCAAGATGGACACCGCCCGCACGGCCAGCGCCCTGCAATTCATGGTCGACAGCCAGTTGCAAGTGCTCCTGGCCACGCCTCCCGACAAGGCCGCCGGGCTGCTGCCCCACGTGGACTCGGTTCGCACCGTGGTGCGCAAGAACAATCACTCGTTCGTGATCGAGATCGACAAATCCGATATGCTCAAGCAGTTAGCGGTGGATGCGGAGCCGGCGTGATGTCCCACCTGCCCTTTCGCCCGTCGCCCGACGTGGCCGCCGTGCTGGACAATCTGCTCGATCAATACGAGCGGCGCCACGGCCCCGAGGGCCGCCCTCGCGCCCGCGCCGTCCGTTGCGATCTGGAGGCGTTGGCCCTGCCCGGCTATGCCAGCCACCTGGATCCCGAGCCGCGCCAGGTGGCCAACGATCAGTTCCGCTGCCTGGAACGAGCGGACCTGGTGGCGCTCACCTGGTTGCCCGGCGATGCCAACCACCTCCTGGCGGCGGTGACCCTCAATCCGGACCGGGCAGGCGACCTCTTTGCTTTGCTCGGGCGTTGCCCATTAGCCGCCCGGCGCGACCGCCTGCGCACCCTCCTGCTTGCCGACCGGTTCCGCCTGGAAGGCTGGCGCCTGCGCGCTGTCGAACACACCCTGGCCCAGCTCCGGGCGGGTCTCTCGCCCTTGCCTTTCTTGCTGGCCGCCGACGATCACAACCGCGACCTGCTGGCTGCCCTGGTGGCGCTCGGGGACGTGACCGAGGAGACGCCCATCCGTGTGTTTAGCGTACGGGTGTATAACGACAGCAAACGGTTCGAGGCCGTGCAGCGGGCGGTGGTGCACCTGGCCCGGCGCCACCACGCCGAGTGGCGCGATCTGGCGCCCGACGAGGTGCTGCGCGAGATGGGGCTGGTGGCCAACCCGGATCATCTCTACCTCTTTGGCCCGTGGCGGTTGGTGGATGGCCAGGGTGTCTGCTTTTCCCTGGCTGATTTCGAGCCGTCGGTGGGCCTTCCGGCGCGGCTGGTCGCCGGGGTCCGGCAGGTGACGGTTGATGCCAAACGAGTGGTATGTGTGGAGAACATGACATCTTTCTATGAGCTGATACGCCGCCGGCTGGACGGGCTGGCGGCGCTCTACCTGGGCGGCAACCCCTCCCCTGCTTGCCGCCACCTGCTGCATTGCCTGTCCAACACCCTCCCCGAGTCCGTCCCACTGCTGGTGTGGGCCGACCTCGACTACGGCGGCTTGAACATCCTGGCCCAGTTGCGACGCCTGGTCCACTCTCGCTTTATGCCTTACCTTATGGACGAGGATACACTGGATGCCCACGTGGCATGGGCCAAGCCTCTCACCCCCAGCGACGAGCGCGCCCTCGCCCGTCTGATGCGCCATCCCTGTCTGGCCGACGCCCGCCCGCTCATTCAGCATATGCTGGCGCGTGGGTTAAAGCTGGAACAGGAGGCGATCTCCCCCTGATCCTCAATGTTCTACCTGCGAAAAGATTGAGACAATGCATCTGTCTTGCCCACTGCGCTATGCTATGGGGTCGGTCGGTCGGACGCGGCGGCTGTCTTGATCCATGTGGAACGATCAGCAAATGACGCGATTGACTGTTGGATGGTTTCGGGTTATACTGCTGGTGACGACGAACGGCTTTACGGTACACTGTTTGTGGGGATAAGGAAGCGGTATGAATCTGGAAAGGGGATCCTTTCGACGGTGACAAAAACTCTTACGGCTGTTCTTCACAGGGAAGAGGAGTTATACGTCGCGGAATGCCCCGAGGCTGGCACCGTCAGCCAGGGATATACGGTTGAAGAAGCGATCTCCAACCTGAAAGAAGCCACAGAACTTCATCTGGAGGAGTTTCCTCTGCCTTTGGTCAGTAAACCGTTGATGACCACGTTTGAGGCTGCTGTTAGCGAGGCAGCCTGTGCCTAGCTTGCGCAGGTATCGGGACGAGAAGCAATTGAAGACAGAGACACCTGCACTTGCAGCGCAGGTAAGTGTGCAGCAGTTGCAGATGAGCGCCCGGGCCTACCACCGCGCGCGGAGCGTGAAGCTGGCGCGGACGATCGCCGATCCTTCGGCTTCGCTCAGGACAGGCCTGGAGAAGGCGATCCGGTATCGGCCGAGACGGCAGTCTTGATCATTAACCGTTTTTCGGCTAAACTGTAACCAAGAGAAGGATGGAGAGGCCAGATATGACGCACGAGTTTACTATTATCATCGAGCGCGACCCGGAAAGCGACTGGCTGGTCGGCTCGGTAGCCGAACTGCCCGGGTGCTATTCACAGGCGCCCAACCTGGTTGAACTAGAATCGAACATGCGCGAAGCGATCCAGGTGTACCTGGAAACACTTGACGAGCAGGAAATCCTGGGTCCCTTTCCCACATTTGTGGGCCTGCAACGCCTCGAGGTGGCGGCGTGAGCCGCCTCAAGCTTCTCCCCTATCGGGATTTAGCCAAAGTTGCTGAGGCGGCGGGATTCAAGTGGGCTCGGTGCCAAGGAAGCCATAACACCTTTCGCTCGACTGATGGCCGGATAATTGTCATTCCCGATCACGGAAAGCAAGTGATCGTGCGCCATTTGCTGCAAGATCATTCGCGACATGGGGTTGACCATAGACGAGTACAACAAACTGGCAGATCCGCAGTAAAGCTTTGCTGGACAGCGATGGATCGCGTCCCACTCGTCGCCCGCGCTCATACCATCGTGCGTAAAGTGTGAATCTGGCGCGGACGATCGCCGACTTGCGGCGTCAGAGCGGATCGAGGCAGTGTATCCTTCGGCTTCGCTCAGGACAGGCCTGGCTGCGGCGATTCAGTATCAGCCACGGAGCCAGGGTTGACGTGGTCATGGCAGTGGAGCAGTCACGCCGAATGCGACGGTCTTTTGGGCACAAAATCATGACGTTGTGCCCTATGGCCGGGGGCGTGAATTGGGAACAATATCGAGTTATGATGCCATCACCCGCCACTTGCACTGCCCTTCAAGGGTGGATATGCCCTCGAAGCTGGTGCACGATGGCATCGCGCTGGCCTCGTTCTGCCCGGGCGAGCATGTCCTATCTGCCACAGACCTGCCCCAGGCGGCGCAGGAGGCGGACGGCCTCGAAGCCGAGATCTATTACGTGAATACGGCCATATGCGTGCTGCTCAAATGGGGGATGCAGATCCCCTACCTCGAGCCTGGAACCACCTTTCGCGAGCCCGACCAGGTGCGCAGCTATGGCACCATCGACATTCACATCGTCGACCACGGGAAGTTCATCACCTTCCACGTCGAAAGGCCAGGCGAGTTGGCAGGCGCCCAGGCGTGCGATCACAAGCAGGTGCAGGGGTGGATACGAGAGGCGATCACCCAGGCCATGTCCCTCGCGCTGCGCGAGCTGACTTGGCCAACGGGCGAGCACCCGGCGCGCTACCAGGAGGTAGCTGACCGGGTGCAGCGCGGGCTGGACGCGCCCCTGGCTGCCATGGGGGCTGTATGCAGATCCTTGACCATCCTCGGCATCGAGCGCCGGAGCTCCATCGATCCGGGCCACCCGATGCCGGGCAAGGGGCTTCTCACATTTGGGGGCACGCAAGACCCTGCTCTGCTCAGCGGGGGGTTCTCGCTTTCCCCGGCCGTGAAGGCGGCGATGCAGGCCGCGGTTGGGCAGCCTGCCGGGCAGCCCGACGCCCCCGTCACGACGGCCGACATCATGACCCTGGCCGAGGCCGCTGCCTACCTGCAAATGCCCGAAGTTGAGGCGCTCGCCCTGATCGAATCGGGCCAGATCGAGGCACGCAAGATCGGCGCGCACTATCGGATCATCCGCCAGAAGCTGGACAGGTGGCTGGCGCAGCGCAGGTGAAAGGGCTAGCGCACCTGGCTCGTTCACTCTGCTTCGCTCTGAGATGCTTCGCAAGGCGATCCACCTTTGGCCGGCTGCGGCGGCAAGCTTGAGCCATGAGAGACGCATTTACCCGGCTCGATCTTTACATGCAGCAGCAGATGCAGGCGGCCAACACGCCCGGCGCGGCCATAGCCCTCACCGACCGCGAGAAACTGCTTCATATCGCAACCTGTGGCTTGGCCGATGTGGCAGCCCGGCGACCTGTCGCGCCGGAGACCCTCTTTGAGATCGGGTCGATCACCAAATCGTTCACTGCCATCGCCCTGCTACAACTGTACGAGGCCAGTCAGGTAGATTTGCATGCACCGGTGACCCGTTACCTGCCCTGGTTCCGCGTGTCCACTCGCTATGAACCGATCACCCTCCACCACCTGCTCAGTCACACGGCGGGCATCATCAATGGCACCGAGTTCAGCACCGAGGCCCGCTACGAGGTTTGGGCCCTGCGCGACACGGAAGCTGCTGCCGCGCCGGGCAGCCGCTTTTATTATTCCAACGTTGGCTATAAAGCGCTGGGGGTGATCCTGGAGGAACTGCTGGGCTTGAGCTATGGTGAGATCCTCCGCGAGCGGATCCTCCACCCGTTGCAGATGGCCGCCACCCATCCAGTAATCACCCACGAAACGCGCAAAAAGGTGGCTGTGGGCTATGAGCCGTTCTACGACGATCGTCCCCCGAACCGGAACCTTCCTTTGGTCCCGGCGACATGGTTCGAGACCGGCACCGCCGACGGGAGCATCGCCGCAACCGCCGCCGACATGGCGACCTACCTGCGAATGCTGTTAAACGGCGGCCAGGGATCCCACGGACGTATCCTCTCCGAGGAGGGTTTTCAACTGCTGACTCGGCCCGTCATCGCGCTGCCTGAGGGTGACGAGGAGCGGGGCGGCTTTTATGGGTACGGACTGACCATTGGCGAGGAAGATGGCCACACGATCGTCGGCCATGGTGGGGGGATGGTCGGCTATTACTCGGTGCTGCGAGCCGACCTCGACGACGGCCTGGGCGTCGTCGTCTTGATCAACGGCCCCGGAGAGCCAGACCAGGTGGCGCGATTCGCCCTCAAGCTGCTGCGCGCGGCCTACCGGGGCGGCGATCTGCCCGCGTTGCCCCCAATCCCGGATCCAACCCGCGTCGAAAACGCCGCCGACTATACCGGGATCTACCAGGGGGAAGGGCGGACGTTGGCGATTGTGGCCGAAGGCGAGTGGGTGGTGATGGAGACTGGGGGTGAGCGTGTTGTTTTAGAGCGGCGCGGCGAGGACCGCTTTTACGCGCCTCACCCTGAATTGGCGCTCTTTTTGCTGCGCTTTGGCCGTGAGAAGGGCCGGGTCGCGGAGGTTTTCCACGGCCCCAACCGGTACGTTGCCGAGCACTGCACTGATCTAGCAGCGGCCGGTGCGCCCGAGGGATGGCTTGCTTATCCCGGCCACTATCGCTCGCACAACCCCTGGTACACCAACTTTCGGGTCGTCCTGCGCAAGGGCAAGCTGCTGCTGATCGAGCCGGAGGGCGACGAGGAGGCGCTGGCACCGCTAGGGGGCGGCCTGTTCCGCGTCGGCGAGGACGAGCATTCTCCTGAGCGCCTGTGTTTCAGCACAGTTCTCGACGGCCGCGCGCTCCGCGCCAACCTGTCCGGCTGCGACTATTTTCGTACCTTCACCCCGTAGAAGATCCGGCGGGCAGAGGAGGGCGGGCACAGGGGCCCGCCCCTACGGTTGCTGTCTGGCAAAGGCACACCGAAAGAACTCGACCAGGCGCGGATAGAGAACTCGATGGTTTTTGGGCCGGGCAATGCCGTGTCCTTCGTCCTCAAAAGCCAGCAGCTCGTACTCGACGCCGGCCCGCTCGAGGGCATCGCGTACCACGCGGACGTTCTCCGGCGTGACGTTGGGGTCCCGCAGGCCCTGGACGATCAGCAATCGTCCCTGGATCTTGTCCACAAAGTAAATCGGCGAGCGGTCGCGGTAGCGCTCGGGCACCTGCGCCGGGGAGCCGCCCATCATCTCTTCGCTGAAGGGGCGCAGGTCGGGGCGGGTGGTCTCATAATCCACCACTAGGTCGGTCATGCCACAGATGGGCGCCGCCGCGGCTATCAGCTCCGGAGACAAATGGGTAATGGCCCACCAGGACGAGTACCCTCCGTACGACGTTCCGGTGATACCAACCTTGCCCTGCCGGCCGATCCCAGCGGCAATGAGTGACTCGATCCCGGCGCGGATGTCCTCCTGTTCGCGGCCGCCCCAGCCGTCGGCCTTGATCGCCTCGCGGTAGGCGCGGCTGAATCCGGTGCTGCCCCGGTAGTTGGGGTCGAGGACGTGAAAGCCCTGCGAGACAAAGAACTGGACCTGGGCGTCGATCCAGTCCGGGCTGTGCCACGTTGGTCCGCCGTGGACGTGGACAATTGTACCGAGCGCTTCGCCGTGCGCCCGGTAGAGCCAGCCCTGGATCTCCAAGCCATCGGCGGCCTGCCAGCGCCAGTCCTCCGCCGGGGCGAGATCCGCCGGCGTCAAAGCCGTGCGCTCCCAGACGCGGGCCAGGCTGAGGAACACCTCGGGGCGAACGTCGTCCAGGGTAAAGCGGACCAGATCTGCTGGTTGGCGGGAGCTGTAGTACTGTCCTACCCACTCTTCCCTTCCTGCCGGGGCTAGCGGGATCAGGTTGCCGGCGATTTTGGGCAGAGGGGTTTCTAGTCCGGTCGCTACGTCCAGCAGCCAAGCCCGCACCCGGGCGTGCTGCGATTCGACGACGACCGCCTGCTCGCTGCCGTGAGGCACGTAGGCCGCCTCGACGTTGCGCGCCGGATCGTCCACCAGCCAGCAGAGATCGCCGCTGCCCATGTCCCACACTCCTACCCGCTGGTGGGAGTCTGTCTCGGCCAGGATCAGCGCCCGGCGGCCGTCGGGGAACCAGGTGGCCGATGCCTTTTTATCGTCGCCGGCATTCACGATCTCGCGGTCCCCGCGGCCGTCAATGTCCACCACCCACACCTGCCGGCCGGCGGGATGGCGGTCGGCGCGCCGGTAGAGGATGTGCGTGCCCAGATCGTTAAGCTCCGGCTCGTACCAGCAGCCCCGCAGGGGCCGGGCCAGCGCCACTCGCTCGCCGGTCGACAGGTCGTGCCGATAGAGCCAGGTCGGCTCGATCTCCTGGCCGGCTGCCTCGTCCCAGTTGGCAGCGTAGACCAGCCAGCGGCCGTTGGGGTGCATCTGCCCGCCGCGCAGGAAGAACCGGGGCGACGGCTCGGTCAGGGGGTGCATGACGCCCGGCTCATCGAGGTCCACCCGGAACAGTTGAAAGCGCTCGTCGCCGTCGCGATCTTGAGCTACCAGCACCGAGCGGCTGTCGGGGGTCCAGGACACGACAAGGGTGTCATGAGGCGTCTCAGTCAGCCGGATCGGCGGTGATGAGCCGTCGGTAGGCGCAGCGTACACGTCGGCTGCCGGGCCGGTGTAGTACCAGGTCCAGGCGGCCCATTTTCCATCTCGCGAGATTTTGGGCTCTTCGAGGCTGGGAAGGCTGAGCAAAGCTTCCAGGAATCGGTCAGGGTCCATGGTTACTCCTCACGCATCTGTGGTGGATGGGCTTGCAAGGTCAGACGCGGATGCAAGCCACCTCGTGATCTGGAGCCACCCGGCGAAGCTGCGGGTCGGTTTCCCGGCAGTCGGGGATCGCGTCTGGGCAGCGGGGGTAGAAAAGGCAGCCAGGCGGCGCGATTCCCTCGAGTCGGATTGGGTTGGGAATCTCGCCCTGGAGGATGATCCGCTTGCGGCGGCGGCGGGGGTTGGGCACCGGGATGACCGAGATCAGCGCCCGGGTATAGGGGTGGCGTGGCTCGGAGAGCACCGCCGCCGTCGGTCCTAGCTCGACAATGCGGCCCAAGTACATCACCGCCATCCGATCGGTGAAAAAGCCGGCGGTGGCCAGGTCGTGGGTGGTGTACAGGATGGTGATGCCCCGCTCGCGGCGCAGATCGTGCAGCAGGTTGAGAATGTCGGCTCGGATGGAGACGTCGAGCATCGAGACCGGCTCATCGGCCACGAGCAGGTCGGGCTCCAGGACCAGCGCCCCCGCGATGACCACCCGCTGCCGCTGTCCGCCCGAAAGCTCGGCCGGATAGCGCCCCCAGAAGTGGTCGGCGGGAACTAGGCCGCAGGTCTCCAGCGCAGCGCGGACCCGCGTCTCGGTCTCGCCACGCGTGCGGGTCAGGTGGTGGATGGCCAATGGCTCGGCGACGATGTCAAAGATGGGTTGGCGGGGGTTTAGCGCTTCGTAGGGGTCCTGGAAGATCATCTGGGCCCGCTCGCGGAGGCGCATGATCCGCCGGCGGCGGCTGAGGCCGGCCAGCGACCTGTTTGCTTCCAGCGATGGGCCGTGGCCTCGCGCCCACTCGGCCACGTCGCAGCCCTCAAAGTGGACGCGGCCGCGCGTCGGCAATTGCAGGCCAAGCACATTCATGCCCACCGTCGTCTTGCCCGAGCCCGATTCACCCACCAAGGCCAGGATGTCGCCTTTGCATAGGGAAAAGCTCACACCGTCGACTGCACAAACAAAGCGGTGCGGTTGGCGGCGCAACGCGCCCATCACGCCGCGCGGCAGAGGGAAATGTTTGTGCAGATCTTGAACGCGGAGGATTGGTTGTGGGTCTTTCATCATGGCCGCCGGATCAGGTTACAGGCGATCCAATGGCCGGGAGCGATCTCGGTCATTGGCGGCCGTGTAGTGGCACAGACCTCTGTCCGGCAGTGGCAGCGCGGCTCGAAGCGGCAGCCACGCGGCAGATCGTCCAGGCGGGGTGGGTTGCCGGGGATGGAGGCCAGGGTCGAGCCGGGCTCCTCCACGTCGGGGAAGGCCTCTAGCAGGCGTTGGGTGTAGGGGTGCTGCGGCGCGTTGAAAATCAGATCGCTGCTCGCGTACTCGGCTACCATACCGCTGTACATCACCAGCACGGCGTCGCAGGTCTCGGCCACCACGCCCAGGTCGTGGGTGACGAGCACCAGCGCCAGGTTCAGCTCGCGCTGCAAGCCCTCCAACAGCTCCAGGATCTGGGCCTGGATCATCACGTCCAGAGCTGTGGTTGGCTCGTCGGCGATAAGCACACGGGGATTGCAGGCCAAGGCCATGGCGATGACCGCTCGCTGGCGCATGCCGCCGCTGTACTGGTGAGGGTATTGCCGGCCTCGATGGGCCGGGATGCCCACCAGCTCCAGCAACTCACCAGCGCGCTGGCGGGCGGTGCGTGCTGAATCGGCCACGCTATGGAGCGTGAGCGCCTCGACG
Organism: Anaerolineae bacterium; assembly: GCA_016926595.1. The sequence continues at coordinate 4,274 of JAFGOG010000445.1, read as the reverse complement.
ATCTGGCTCTCGACCGTGCGCACCGGATTCAAGGCGTTCATCGCCCCCTGGAAGACCATGGCCATGCGGTGCCAGCGCACCCGGCGCATCTCGGCCTCGCTCAACTGCAGCAGGTCCTGCCCGTCGAATAGCACCTGGCCGCTGACGATACGCCCCTCCTGCGGCAGCAGGCGCAGCAGGGCCATCATCACCGTCGTCTTGCCGCAGCCGCTCTCGCCCACCAGCCCCAACGACCGCCCCTCGTCCAGTTGAAAGCTCACCTTGTCGACGGCATGCAAGGCGTCGTCGTCGCCGGTCAGATAGTCGACCGACAGGTTGCGCACATCCAACAACGCCATTCCTAATCCTCTGACTTGGCCTGGTCCAGCGCAACCCCACCCGCCACCAACGCCACCATCCGCCGTGGATCAAACAGGTGATGGGTACGCAGCCGGGGGTTGACGATCTGATCCAGTGTGTTGCCGATGAGGATCAGCGATAGGCTGATCCAGACGATGGCGAACCCCGGCGGCAGCAGGAACCACCACGCCTGGGCGGTGACGGCCCGTTCGAAGGCAAAGTTGAGCATCGAGCCCCAGCTAATCAACGTCGGGTCGCCCAGCCCCAAGAAGGCCAGCGATGACTCGGCCAGAATGGCCACCGAGATGTCGAGCACCGCTTCGGCGATGATCAGGGGCAGCACTTGGGGAAAGATGTGGCGCAGGATGATACGCCCGCTGCTGGCGCCGACGGCCCGCGCCCGGAGCACGAATTGCCGCTCCTTGACTGTCAGCACCTGGGAGCGCACCAGCCGGGCGGTATAGGTCCATCCCAGCAGGCCGATGACCAGGATGATGTTCAGCAGGCCGCGGCCCATGACGGCGATGATGACCAGCATCAACGGCAGGTCGGGGATGACCATAAGAAAGTCCACAAAACGCATCAGGGTGTTGCCGATGCGCCCGCCGTAGTAGCCGGCTACCAGCCCGACCACCGTACCGATGAACATCGACATGAAAGAGGCGGTAAAGCCGACGAGCAGCGATATCCGCGCGCCGTAGATGAGCTGGCTGAGCACGTCCTTGCCGGCGTCGTCGCGGCCCAGCAGGTGTTCGGCGTCGGGCGGTGCCAGGATGTCCTGCGGCTCGACCTGGATGTGAGCTTTGGGGTCGTAAGGGGCCAGCCAGGGGGCAAACACGGCTACCAAGACCACCGCCAGGAGCATGACCGCCCCGACAGCGCCCATCGGTTTTCTGAAGAACTGCCTGAGCGCCTGCATCGAATCTGCCGTCCCGTCCCGTGCGCCTGTGCACTAGTCCACCTTGACACGCGGGTCAAGGGCAGAATAGAGCAGATCGGCGAGCAGGTTGGCCAGGATGACGCTCACCGCCAACAGCAGGAATGTGCCTTGGAGCACCGGATAGTCCCGTTTCTGAACCGCCTCGTACATCAACCGGCCGATGCCGGGCCAGGAAAAGACCGTCTCCACCTGGATCGCCCCGCCGACGGTGTAGCCGAAGGTGAGGGCGATGACGGTCACCATGGGCAGCATGGCGTTCTTGAGGGCATGGTCGCGCAGGGTGCGCAGGGTGCTCAACCCCTTGGCCTTGGCGGTGAGAATATAGTCCTCGGCCAGGACTTCCATTACGCCGCTGCGCATGATGAGGATGTACTCGCTGGTGTAGACGATAGCCATGGTGACGGTCGGCAGGATGAGGTGCTTGCCCACGTCGATCCAGTAGGTCAGCCCATCCGCCGGCTTGAGCCCCGGCGTCGCCATGCCACCGACTGGCAGGTGACCACGGGCCAGGATGAGCAAGATGATGCCCAGGAAAAAGGTCGGCAGGGCCCAGGTAAAGAGCGCCCCCAGCAGGATGCCCGCATCCAACCGCGTGCCGCGCCGCCAGGCGGCCAGCAGTCCCAGGCTCATGCCCAGAATGATGGCCAGCACGTCGCCGCCGAGAACCAATACCACCGTGCGCCACACCCGCTCTTTCAGCAGATCGTAAACGTCCTGTCGGGTGGCAAAAGAGACACCCAGGTCACCGCGTACCAGGTTGTGCAGGTAGGCGGTGAACTGGGTATCAAAGGCGCCCAGCACGTCGCCCTGCTTCAGCCGCTCGCCGTCAAGCCAGATCGGTTTATCCAGGCCGAAGGAGGCGCGGACACGCTCCTGAGCCTCGCGCGTCATGCGCGGGCTGTGGATGACGAGCTTGACCGGGTCGCCGGGCAGGATGCGAAAGAGCAGAAAGTTAAAGACGATCACCGCCGCCAGCGTGACTAGCGCGAATGCTATCTTGCGAAGGATGTAGCTGCTACGCTCCATCGGTCCTGGCTCGGCGTGTGCCTTCTCCCCGCGCCTCAAAGCCCTTGGTCACAGGCCTGGAAGCCTATTGCACTGGCTTGGCCGTCAGGAAGGCGGCCTTCCACAGGATGTCGCCGGGCTCCAGTCCAAAGCCGGTGAAGCGGTCGCTGCGATAGGCCTGGATGTTCTTGTAGTAGGTGAGGACGATGTAGGGCCGGTCATTGAACAGCTTCTCCTCCATCTGCCAAACAATCGCACGGCGCGCCTCGCGATCCACGGTGACGGCCTGCTGTTGGTACATCTCCTCGAACTCGGCGTCGCAGTATCCGCTGTCGTTCCAGCCTCCCTCCTCGCGTTGGTCGCAGGTAAAGATGAGCATGGCAAAGTCGGGGTCGGGATCGAGTCCCCAGCCCCAGTAGATCATATCAAAGTCAAAGTCTGGATAGAGGCCGATCAGGCTGTCCTCGTCCATGGCGGTTGGCGGTGCCGAGATGCCGACCTGAGCCAGTCCGTTGGAGATGATCTCCAGGATGCGCACGTTGGAGGCGCTCTCCGAGCCGTACAGGCGGTACTCCAGCGGGTTGCCCTCCTTATCCTCGCGCACCCCGTCGCCGTCACTGTCCAGATAGCCGGCCTCCTGCAGGATGCGGCTGCCCTCGGTTGGGTTATAGGGGATGTCCACCACGTCGCTGTTGTGCCAGTCGCCCATCGATCTCGGGATGATCACGCTGGCCGCATCGGCATAGCCCAGGTAGGCGACGTTGATGATCTGCTGTTTGTCGATGGCATAGGCAATAGCTAGGCGCACCGCCGGATCGTTCAGGCTGGCGGGCTGGGTGCCATTCTCGTGAGAGTTGATGATCAACTCGTCGATCGACGTCGACTCCATGATCGGCACCTCGACGTTCTCGGCGTCTTGCAGTGTCTGAATCGCCGTGCGGGGGACGTCATCCACGACGTCGACCTCCCCGGCCAGGAGCGCGCTGACGGTTGCGTCCTCCGTGGCATACTCCTGGTAGATGACACGCTCAATGGCCGGCGCGCCGCGCCAGTAGTCCTGGTTGGCCTCCAGGATCAGGTACTCCCCTTCAACCCAGTCCACCAGCTTGTAGGGTCCGGTGCCGATGCCCGCCGACAGGTCCTCGAATTCGAGGATCTCGTCAGGCGTCTTGCCCTCCCACACGCTCCGGGGCAGAATCCAGACGTACATCAGCAGGTACTCCATGTTGCCCACCGGCTCGGAAAGGGTGACCTGCAGCGTGGTGGGGTCCAGGGCGACGATCTCGGAGAAGTTGGCCAGGTAGAAGGCAAAGGTCTCGATCTCGTTCTCGATGGTCCAGTTCAAGCTCCAGGCCACATCCTCGGCGGTGCAGGCGGTGCCATCGTGGAACTTGACGCTCTCGCGGATTTTGAAGGTCCACACCAGCCCATCTTCGCTGACGTCCCAGCTCTCGGCCAGGCCGGGCACAAAATTGCTGATGCCAGCCTCCTCGACCAGCGTGTCATAGATCAAGTAGCGCAGGCCATAGTTGTACCAGCCGATGGTGGGGTTGGCTGTGTCCCAGATGTAGGTGGTGCCTACGCGGAGCGTCACCGGCTCTTTTTTTTCGGCGGTGGGCTCGGGGGCTTGGGTAGGTTCCTCGGTCTTGACCGGCTCGGGTGCCTTTGTCGGTTCAGTTGTAGGGCCGCACGCCAGCAGTCCCGTGAGGACCATGGTCAGGACGACTCCAACGGCCAGGCATGTCCACAGTTTGCTTTTCATGACTCTCCTCCTTGTCTCCTTCAAACCTTGTGCTCGCACTGTTTCTTCTCACCACGGTATGCTCATGATACCACAGGATGCCGAGAATGACAAGGCCCGGACTTTCTGTCTTGGCGATTACCGACGCATCTAATCGCCCCAGTCTGCCGCGCCGCCTATCACTTGCGATTACACCTGCAATGGGGTATAATGCTGGTTGTCTGATGATTCAGGAGTGATGGTTATGTC
>JAFGOG010000444.1 GCA_016926595.1 Anaerolineae bacterium | reverse complement strand
CAGGCAGCGTTGCGCCTCCGCGAAGCGCTTGGCCACTGGCAGCACGTGGCCAACCTGGCCGCCTATCTAGGGGATCTGGAGCGGGCCGCCCAGGCCCACGAGCGGTTGGGGCGTCTGCGGCCGGCGGCGGAAATGTACGAGGAGGCGGCCCAGCAGGTCGTTGAGACCGAGCCGCTGGACGAGGCCCGTGTGGCAGACCTGTACGCGCAGGCCGCCCGGCTCTACGACGACCTGTTCGACGAGGAGCGGGCCGCCGCCTGCCACCGGCAGGTCTATCGCTGCCGCCGCTTGCCGGAGATTCTCGTCCGCGGGGAAGCCGAAGCGGCCTTTGTCGAACATCAGTGGCATATCCTGGACTTGCAAGTAGAAAACGCCGGCTATGGCCTCGCCCGCGAGATTGCGCTCACGTTCGAAGGTCCTTTTGAGGTCAGGGGCGAGACGCGCATCCGGGGCCTGCGTCCTCAGAAGAAGGGTTCGCTGAAGGTGCACGTCCGCTCCTATGAGGGAGAGTATGGTCTGGCTGTGCCATTGGATATCTCTGTCATCTACCAGGATCAGTATGGCACTCGCTACGAGTTGATGCAGTGCATCCCGGTGCACGTCGTGCAGCAGGGGATCCTGCCGGGGCTGGCCACGCCGGTCGAGATCCATATCGGCGAGCTGTTCCAGGCGGGGGCCACAAAGGAGGTGGGGGACCGGGTGATCCAGGACATCCAGCGCACCGGAGTAGCCCCGGTGGTGCGGGAACCGGGGGAGCGGGCGACGGTTCGGCGTGATGTGGAGGCTGTCCGCCGTTGCCCCCACTGCAACCTGCCCATCCGGGAGCAGGAGTTCCATTTCTGCCCCGACTGTGGCGCGCCGCTGGAGCAGGCCGAATGAGGATCGGAGGGATCCCTTGAGCAAGGAATCACAGATGCAGACTCTCGGCAAGTACGAGATCCTGGAGGAGTTGGGCTGGGGCGGTTTTGCCACCGTCTACCGCGCTCGCGATACGGTCTTGGGGCGGAATGTGGCCCTCAAGATCCTGCATCCCGCGCTGCTGGCCGATCCCGCGTTTGTGGCACGCTTTGAGAACGATGCCCGCGCTGCCGCCCAGCTCGACCACCCCCACATTGTCACCGTCTACGACCTGGGGCAGTTGGAGGGCCGGCTCTACATTGCCATGAAGCTGCTGCCCGGCGGCACGCTGGCTGACCATATCCAACGCGAGGGGCCGCTGCCCTTGGCCGAGGCGGTGCGCATCGTGTCCGAGGTGGCCGGTGCGCTGGACCACGCCCACGAGCGCGGGTTCGTGCATCGGGACGTCAAGCCGACCAATGTGCTGTTCGACGCCCGTGGCGAGGCGGTGGTGACCGACTTTGGCCTGGTCAAGGCGGCAGAGGACTCGATCGTGGCCCGCTCGTCGGCCGGCGGGGTGGTGGGCACGCCGGCCTACATTGCACCCGAGGTGTGGGAGGGTAAAGAGGCGGGCGCGCCGGCCGACGTCTATGCCCTGGGCTGCCTGCTGTTCGAGATGCTGACCGGCGAGCCTATGTTCCAGGGTGATACCTCGCCGGCGGTCATGATGGCCCACTTCAAGCCGCACGAGTATCCTGAGACCTGGCCGGAAGGGGTGCCGCCGGCAGTAGAAGGCATACTGGAGAGGGCACTGGCCCAGGACCCGGCAGATCGTTATCCTCGCCCTGGTGCCTTTGCCGGCGAGCTGCAAACTCTGGCCGGGCAGGCAGCCGACCCACTGGCCGGGACCTACCAGGCGTTGCAAAGATCGCTGGCCACAGAGGCCTGGCCTGACGCCTTAACGCTTGCGCAGGAGATCCTCGCCGCGGACGTTGATTACCGCGATGTGTCGACTCTCCGCCAGCGGGCGGCCGAGGGCCAGGCCCGGGCCGAGCGGGCACAGTGGGCCGCGCAGTGGCGGGAGCAGGCGCTGGCGGCGGAGCAGGCAGGGCAGGTGGGGGCAGCCCGGGTGGCGGCCCAGCACTGGCTGGAGATGGCACCCGATGATCAGGCAGCGAGGGCATTGCTGAGCCGTCTGGCTGCGGTCCCGACTGAAGAACCAGCCACCAGGCAGCCAGTCGTAGCCCAGGTAGAAGTTGTGGCCCCGATCAGTCCGGTTGTCCCTCAGCACCAATGGACCGAAGAACAGCCGGGAGTGCAGCCTGGTGCCGCGCGGCGCCGGAGCGTGCCGGTCTGGGCCTGGGGGGTTGGTGTTCTGGTCTTGGTTGTGTTGGTGGGATTCGCCGTGCTGCTGGGCCGTGGCCAGGGATCGCCGGCGTCTTTGGCGACGGATTCTCCTACGTCCGAGATCACAACTACCGGTGTACCGTCGCTGGCGACCACCCCGGTGGCAACCAGCGCACAGCCCACCTTGGCGCCATCTCTGATAGCCACCCTGTCCGTGGCTGAGGCGCAGGCCACTTTGGCGGCACTGGGTGTAGAGGACTGCGGAGACTATGAGGATGTGGAGGATTTCGAAAGCGCGGCAGAGTGCCTCAGGCTGGTGACGATTGCCGAGCCGGAGAACTTTTGGGCTTACAATAATCTGGCACGCGTCTACCAACTATTGGATGAATGGGAGTTGGCCCTCGACGCGGCCCAGGATGGACTCGCAGTGGCTACGACGCCAGAGGATCAGGTTGAGGCGTATTTCAGGATAGGAGTCACTCACCATCGAATGGGCGATTACGAGTCGGCCATAGACAGCCTTTCGACTGCATCCCGGATTCCCCGGTCAGTGCCTGCCTATGATACCAATCTGCAAGTCTGGCTGGCGTGGTCCTACCAGGCAAATGGGCAGATGGAAGAGGCCTGTGCTCACTTTCAGGAGGCGCTGGATCTTGCCGTTCAGCAAGACTACACCTGGGCAATCAATCACGCTCAGGAAGGGCTTGAGAAGTGCGAGTCTATTGGGATTTCCATTACCGCTCTACCGGTCCTGGAAGGTACCCCTGTTCCAAGGCCGCGGCTCGCTATCTCGGCGGCGACGGCAAGCCAGGTAACCGAATTGGCCAGGTGGGGTAAGGGCACAGTAATGGAAGCGAGCTATTCGCCCGACGGCGAGCTCCTGGCCGTGAGTTCTTCGTTGGGGACCTATCTATATGATGCTCAGACTTTGACCGAAGTGCGGTTGATCGAGGACCTCACGAGTGCTGTGTTCTCGCCAGATGGGAGCCTTCTTGCCCTGTGGAATTTCTACGATGCGTATGATGATACGCTTGAGGTACGGCAGGTAAGCGATGGTTCGTTGGTACACGCCTTCTCTATGGAGGGCAGCTATGGTCCTCAAGCCTTTTCTCCCGACGGGACACTCCTGGCTGTGGGATTGGACAATGCGGAAGTTAAGATCTGGCGAATCGCCGATGGCTCATCGTTAAAGATGCCAGGTGCGCAAGCGGACCAGGGCTATGCCTATAGCCTGGCATTCTCTCCCGATGGCAAGCTTCTTGCTTCTGGATCATCAGACAACCTGGTGCGGATCTGGAACATCGCTGACGGAACGCTTTTGTACACCCTGGCGGGACACACCGACTCTGTGTCGGCTGTCACCTTTTCGCCAGACGGGGAAACGGTCATCAGTGTCTCGTGGGATGGCACCGCCAAGGAGTGGCAAGTCGCAGATGGTGCGCTGCTCCGTTCCGTTGAGATCAGTATGCCCCGGAGTGGGGTCACGCAGCTCTACGACGTCGAGCTCTCGCCCGATGGCGAAAAGCTGGCCATTGCAGGTGGGATAGATGCCCAGGTTCTGAATTCCGCCAATTGGCAGAGCCTGTATAGCATCGATGCGCACACTTCCAACGTCGATAGCATATCCTTCTCACCTGATGGGCGCACACTGGCTTCTGCTTCGCACGACGGCACAACACGGCTATGGCAGGTGAGCGATGGTGCGTATGTCGATACTCTCGAAGGCTTTATGGGCAGCCTCTTGGGCTTGGGCTTGTCTGCGGATGGCGAGACCGTGTCAGTAGCCGACACCGGGTACACCGTGCGATTGTGGGACACCTGGAGTGGTGAGCGCCTCAAGACGCTTCCGCTTCCATACTTTAACGCGCGGTCACTCGCACTCGCACCGGATGGTGCAACATTCGCTTTGGGATCCGCTCAGGGTGTAATACGACTGCGATCGGCAGGAGATGGCTCCCTTTTGCAGGAATTTGAAGGTCACACCTACATCGTCGACAACCTGACTTTCTCTCCAGACGGGACCATGCTGGCGTCTGGTTCTTACGATAACACGGCACGGCTGTGGCGCGTGTCAGACGGCAAGTTGCTGCACACTTTCGAGGGGCATGCAGACAAAGTGGCCAGTGTGGCTTTTTCGCCCGACGGGCAGTGGCTCGCCACAGGCTCATGGGACGAAACTGTCCGGCTGTGGCGGGTCTCGGATGGGGCGTTGTTGCATGTTCTTGAAGGGCACGAAAGCAGAGTACAATGTGTCGCGTTCTCACCAGATGGACAGACACTTGCCAGTGGAGGTGGTGACGGGGTGCGTTTGTGGTACGCCTCAACCGGACGGCCGCTCGACACGATTGCCGCAGACGGTAACGAACTTGCCTTCTCTCCGGATGGATCGGTGCTGGTTGCCGATCAAAGTTTGCTCCGGGTATCGGATGGCCTGCTGCTGGGCAAGTTGACGAGCACGGGCCGTATAGAAGGGATGACTTTCACCCCAGATGGTATGTTGTTGGTGACGGCCGATCAACACGGGACTGTGCGCTTGTGGGGTGTGCCGCCGGACTGAGAGGGTGTGGGATGAGCAATAGTTCACGGTTATTGGGCAAATATCAACTTCTGGAGGAACTGGGCTGCGGCGGTTTTGCCACCGTCTACCGCGCGCGCGACCCCGACCTGGGCCGCGAGGTGGCGCTCAAGGTGTTGGATCCGCTGCTGACCCGCGACCCGGTGTGGGTCGAGCGCTTCCGGCGCGAGGCGCGGGCCGTGGCCCGGCTGCGGCATCCGCACATCGTGACCATCTACGAGATCGGCGAGGCGGACGGTCTGCTCTACATTGCCATGGAGCTGATCCCGGGGCCGGGCCTGAAGGAGGTGATCGGCCAGCGGGGGCGCCTATCCTGGGAGGAGACAATGACCATCCTGGCTCACGTGGCCGATGCGCTGGATTGTGCCCATGGCGAGGGCATCCTACACCGGGACCTGAAGCCGGGCAACATCCTGCTGGATGATCGACGGGGAGCGGTGCTGACCGACTT
>JAFGOG010000443.1 GCA_016926595.1 Anaerolineae bacterium | reverse complement strand
GTGACCGATACCCTGACCGTAGAGCCAGGGACGGTCTTTGTCTACCTGCCGATCGTGGTCAAGAATTACTAGACGGATCCAGGTGGGGTGCACCCCGGAGGTGCACCCCACCTGCGAGGAGCAAAGACGGCTCCCCCGCCGGGCAGATGCCCGGCGGGGTCGCCCTTTTTCTACAGACAGCAATGACACGACTTGGCCACGACCCAGTTTTGAAAACCAGGCGTTCGCCCGAGCCCTTGACATTCGCCACCAGGTGTTGTATGATATGGGTGACCTTCACTGTCAGATCACCACGCTCCATTGATCTACGTGGCAGCCACTCACCGGCGCAGGCGGGCGCCGGCATCGCAAGGACCTACACGTCTGGCACAGCGCGAGGGCCGGGATGGGAACATGTCGTTTGGTTCGGTCGAGACCGGGAGGGGGCGGCTGGCGCGCCGCTTGCTCCCGGTTGCGGGTGCGGCGGTCCAGCCGCCAACAGCCAGACAGGAAAGGGGGTGCCGAGAGAAGCGACTGTCGTACCGTTACGAGGAGGGTTTCGATCTCAAGCGAGAGGGAAAGGGGAAGGAGGAAGCATGTTTCGCAAACTGTTGATCTGGTCCGTCCTGTTCGCGCTGCTGCTGGGCACCCTATCGGTGGCCACGGCAGCCACGCCACCACCACCCAAGCCGGCGCCCCAGGCGCCGGACGACGGGCTCCAGGTACGCCTGGACGCATCTGGGGGTGGGATCCAAAGCGTCGGTTCGTCCACCCTGGCGAACGTCACGCCAGCGTATCTGCCCATTGGCACTGCCTTTGACCTCTGTTTCACGGTCTATGCCCAGTCGCCTGATGTCGAGTACATGGACCACTTTGACGCCGACCTGCCCGACGGCTGGACGGTCAACTCGGTGGCGCCCGACTCGGTGCCGCCGGCCAATGGCTGCAGCGGAGCACTGCCGCCGGTGGTCGGAGTGGGCGCCGGCAACATCGTCTACTGGCAGAGTACCGGCTATCCGCCGCAGACCGGCTGCGGCGGCTGGAACGGCGGGAGCGGCGGCACGAACTTTGACTTTTGCACCAACGTCACCATCCCCGATGCGACCGGCGCACCGTGGACACTGCCCTGGTACTACGTCGGCGACGGCTATGGCGGTACCCCGCACGACGTTTCTGGCTCCTATGGCCCCATCGAGCCTGAGCCGCCCATCGTGCTCAGGCCGGAGCTGATCGAAGAGGTCGGGTGCCCGTGCGGGCTGCAGGAGCACGAGCTCCTCGTGGGGAACAGTGCAGGCTATGACACCTTTGTGAACCTGTCCTATACCCTCGTTTCCGGCACGGGGCATTGCAGCGGGCCGCCCTCGGTCTTTGTGCCGGACGGCGGGAATGCCGCCTTCACCGTGCGCTTTGTCCCGGCCGGCCAGCCGGGCGACACGGTAGCATGTGAGGTGTACGCCGAGGATGCGTCGGACCCGGCCAACAACGACACGTCCGCCATCGTGAAGCATCTCGAGGCCCGCTTCTTTGACCCGGCCGGCTGGCAGCTCGAGCCGATCGCAGGCGCCACGCCGAACCAGTGGGCCGGCGGCGTGGTGGGCTTTCACCCAGCGGCCGCAGGCCCGGTGGGCTACGTGGTGGGCGGCCTGGCTGCCGGATCGAGCGTCATCAACCCCGACCTGCAGATGTACGACCCGGGCACCGGCACCTGGACCCAGTTGGCCGACCTGCCGAACCCGCGTTTCAGCCCCGCGGTGGGTTGGATCGGCGGGTTGCTCTACGCAGCGGGCGGCTACGACACGCTGTTTGCCGCCACCGGCGACCTGCAGGTCTATGACCCGGGCACCAATACCTGGGACAACACGACTCCGCCTGACATGCCCGTGATCCGCGGCGGCGGCGCCGGCGGGGTGGGCGTGTGCGCCTCGGGCACGGGGCCGTGCCTTTTCCACGTCGGCGGCGGGCCCGACAGCAACTTTGCCAGCACGACGCTCGAGACGTGGCAGTACGACCCGGCTACCAACGCCTGGACGCAGTTGGACAACAAGCCAGCCGGCTCCTCACCGGATGGCCACATCCTGGGCGCCGGCGTGGGCTGCATGGGCCACATCTACGTCGGCGGCGACTATCGCGGCTTTGATGAGTTCTTCCGCCTCGACGCCACCCAGCCCGCCGGCTCGCAGTGGACCCAGTTGGCGAACATGCCGGCCGGTGCCGGATCGATGACCCCGGCGCTGGTGTGCAAAGAGGACTGGGGGCAGATCCTGCTCATCGGCGGCGACCCCGACGGCTATTGGGGCACCTACAACACCACGGTCTATGTGTACGACATCGCCACCGACACCTGGCACGGGCCACTGCCCCAGACGCTGCACGTCGGCCAGCTCGGCTCCGTCGGGTGGCACCTGTACGACAGGGTGTGGACGGCCGGCGGCACAGTCGGCTCGGGCGCCATCGACCCCATGCCGTTCGAGTCGCTGCTGCAAGTGATGTGTGACCCCGCGCTGTGCGACGGGCTGTTCGAGGTGTGGAAGGACGCGCCGCCCACGGCCGAGTATGGCGACGTCATCTCCTACACCGTCACCATCCTACCGCAGGGCCCGAGGGCGGGCCTGTTTATGGCGGACCCACTGCCGGCAGGGACAGAGTACGCCGGCAACCTGGGCTGGACGGCCGGCAATGCCTGGTACAGTGACACGGTGAACACCGTCTTCTGGGAGTACGCGCCGCCGCCACGGACCGCCGCACCGGCGGCGCCCGCGCCGCGCCTGGCGCCCGACCCGGCGGCGGCTGCCGACCTGGCCGGTGGGCCAGAGGTCGCCGGCGCCCCCGCGCCGGAGGGCGTGCCCATCTTCCACTTCCCCAAGGGGGTGCTGTGGGACAACGGCCCGCTGGTCACCCACCCCGGCGAGTGCGACGGCATGGACGCCAGCCATCTTCAGGACACCAGCCTGGGCATGAACACCTACGGGTTGGGACACCAGTTCTCGGTCGGCAACCGCATGGCTGATGACTTTGCCATCACCGATCCACTCGGCTGGCAGATCGACCAGATCACCTTCTTTGCCTACCAGACGAATGCTCCGGTTACCTCGACCATCACCGGCGTCTACTACCAGATCTGGGACGGGCCGCCGAATGATCCTGCCAGCAACGTCGTGTTTGGCAGCCTGGCGGCCAACCGCCTGATCACGTCGACCTTTACCAACATCCAGCGCGACCTGGAGAGCAGCCCATGTGCCAACAACCGCTACATCATGGCCGACGTGGCGAGCGCCGGGGTGTGGCTGCCCCAGGGCATCTACTGGCTGGACTGGATGACGGATGGCTCGCTGGCCTCGGGACCGTGGGCGCCGCCGGTCACCATCCTCGGCCAGACGACCACGGGCAACGCGCTACAGTACACCACCAGCAGCGGCGCCTGGGGGCCGGCCAATGACAGCGGCACGCTGACACAGCAGGGCATGCCCTTCCTCATCGAGGGTGACCCCGTGCCGGTCCCCGAGATCACGTTCGACGTGACAGTGACCGCCCACTGTGGCGACCTGATCGTCAACGAAGGGCTCGCGGCCAGCGACCTCTTCACCAAGACGTTCGCCGCGACCACCACGGTCGTCGGTGACGCGCTGATCGCCGTGTCGCCCTCGCCGCTGGAGGCAGGCGTCTGCCCCGACAGCACCGGCGTAGAGATACTGACCATCTGCAACGAAGGGGACTGCCCGCTGGCGTGGGAAGTGCACGAGATGACGCCGACCCTCCAGGTTGCTGGCACACCCCTTGTGCCGCAGATCACCCTCCCCGACGGCGCCCCCCAGTCGCTCACCGAGTACCTCGCCGCTGGCCAACCAGCGTTCACCGTGCAGCCCGTGGCGCCCAACCTGCCGGCGGCTGCACCGGACTCACTGACCTTCTACTACGACCGGGGCACCTTTGACACGGCCTATCCGGGGCTGCCGGTCGAGGGCTACGAAAACGGCTCGATGCCCTATGGGACCATCGACTCTGTTCCTCACCCACTGGACGAGCTCAGCAGCAATGCTTACTTTGACCCCGGCGACATCCTGCCCGGCATCCAGTTCTGGGCAACGGCCGATCATGCCGTCGGCGAGATCGCCATGCTCGGCGAGGGGTTCATGGGCAATCCGAGCAAGACGGCATTGGCGAACTGGTTTGTCGACAGCTACCGCATCGTCTTTGACCCGCCGGTGCAGGCGGCCGGCATGGACCTCCAGGAGATCTATGGCAGCAACTCGTGCCAGGTCGATATCTATGGCCCCTTTGGCTACCTGGCCTCGGACGCGTCGGCCTGCGACGCGGCGGGTGTCTTCTGGGGGGTGGCCTCGGATGCCGTTCCGATCGCCGAGATCGTGATCACCTCACTGGGCGGCGGGGCGGAAGGTGCAGATAACATCGCCTTTAGCCCCATGACCTATCCCGACATCCCCTGGATCAGCCAGGACCCAATCAGCGGCACCGTGCCCCGGGGCGAGTGCCAGGACGTGGAGGTGGCGTTCGACACCACCGGCCTGGTGCCGGGCGACTATACAGTCGACCTGCTCATCCTCAGCAACGACCTCAGCACGCCGGCGATGACCGTCGGCGTCGATCTGACAGTGCTGGAGGCAGTGTACGGCGCGGCCTTTACCTGGGCGCCGCTCGAAGTGGTGGCAGGCGTGGCGGTTGACTTTGGCGCCACGGTGGGCGGCGGCTCACCCCCCTTCACCTACAACTGGGACTTTGGCGACGAGGCGACAGGCAGCGGCATCACCGTCAGCCACGTCTATGCCGAGGCGGGCACCTACGTCGTCGAGCTGACGGTGGAGAACGCCTGCGGCACGAGCATCGTGACCGATACCCTGACCGTAGAGCCAGGGACGGTCTTTGTCTACCTGCCGATCGTGGTCAAGAATTACTAGACGGATCCAGGTGGG
>JAFGOG010000063.1 GCA_016926595.1 Anaerolineae bacterium | reverse complement strand
GTTCACGGCATTGACGAGCGCATCTCTGGTGAGAACCTGCTGACTGGCATCAAGATGGCGCGAGATATCATCGAGATGCTGTGCGTGATATAGCCCTCTGCTGGAAGATCCATCCGAGCCGGTCTGGCTACCAGGTTTCGGTTCACTGATCAGTAGGAGGGAATGTGAGAAGTTGCTGCCACGGGGCGGGGTTGCGCAAGCCGCAGAAAGCTCTAACCATGAGCCTAAACAACGGGTGGGTGCTTCATCGCAATGGCGTCGCCATATTCCCATCCTCTGTCGCCCGCTGTCCAGCCCGAAATGTCATCCGCTCAGGGAGTTGCTGGTCAGCCCGAATCGCCCTAAAGGTTATCCATGCTGAGCGATGGGCAGGAACTCGATCAGCTTGGTCTGCGGCTCATAGTCCCGCTTGCACTGAGGAATGGGCACTCCCTCCAGGCGCCGGATCAGACCGATCTGGCGGGCAAACAGACCCCAGGGCACCAGCATGGCGTGGGCTGTTCGTGTGATCTTGGGTTCGTCGTGAACCGGCGATAGACTCATCGTGACCTCCGTGTCGTGCAGCCGTCACGATTAGTCTACCTGAAGGCTCTCTGTTGGTAAAGTGCAGATTATTCTCGATTTAGAACGATTGTGGCTCTGATTGCACAATCGTTACGCTAGGGCTCCATTCGAGAGGTCGTCTGATCTGTTCCTCCACCAAGTGGACGATATCGTAATTGTCGGCAGATGGGGCTTCTCGGTGATGCCAGCGAGTCTGGGACAAAAGGGCCCGTTGGATGGATTTGACATGGGAATGCTTCCCAGTGCAGTCCTTCTGTCCACATTCCCGGAGTGTACAGCGTAAAGACCCACACAGTGGAGTACGGATCGACAGTCAAATAGGCTGCGTTCTCATGGTGCAGCGTCCCTTCCTGCGCTTGCTTCATCCGCCGATAGACGTCTGACCGACAGCAGCGGCACGCCCAGATCGCGGATCCTGTTCAGTATGCCGTGCAGTGCCGCCTGGTCGGTCACGGGGCCGGTCAGCACGGTTTCGCCGTCCGGCCCCTGGACCATCTCCAATCCTTCGAACATCTGCCCACGGTAGGAACCTAGGTGTCCCTCGAACTGGATCTCATATAGCTGCGGTTGGCTCCAAGGTTGTCGACCCGGGGTCTCTGGCTTTCGATTCACGCTACCCTTCTCCTATATCTGCGTCGCCAGCTTGCTGCGCCGGAAGCCGCGCCTGCCAAACCACAAGAGTGCAGCGTCGATGGCCCACAATACCAGGCCCAACAGTGCCATCAGCCAGGCGCCGAAGCACATCATTCCGAATAGCGAGGAGCCGAGCAGCACGAAGATGGGCAGGACCACCACGGCCGCGAGCTGGTTGGCTTCCTGAAAGGTCCGGGCACGCGACGAAATCAGGACCATGCTGCCCAGCCCCAGACCGGCTGCTGCCGGTGCGACCCACACGGCCAGAATCACCCACATCGTCGTGGGAAAGAATACCCTGCCCATGACCGGCCAGGCTGCGAGGTTGGCCATCACGGCGTAGAGGAAAAAGCCGCCCCACGTGACCCCCAGCGCGGGCAGCCAGGCCGACAGCAGCTTGCCCAGGAGCAGCTCCCAGTCGGTCGTCGGTGTGTAGAGCAAGGCTTCCAGCGTCTTGCGCTCCTTTTCCCCTGCAAAGCTGTCGGAGGCGATGGTAGTGACGACCAGCAAGGGCAGGAGCAGGTACAGGGCTGCCGCCGCGTAGACCAGGAGGAACACGGCGAACCTCTGGGCCGCGTCGTAGCCTGCCAGCGCGGCCTGTAACCCGGCCGGCATGATCTGAATCATGTTGTCCATCGAGACAGCGTCTGCGGCGGACACGTCCCCCGACATGGTCGCCAGCGCGGCCGCTCCTGGCAAAGCTACCAGTATGATAGCCGGCGCCGCGATGAGGGTGGTCGACACTGCCTTGTTCTGAAAGACCACTTTCAAATCCTTGCGTACAATGGCCTGCACTGCGTTCCAGTTCATGACATCTCCTCCTTTTCGCGCTGGAGGGCAAAGTAGGCATCCTCCAGGGACGCCTCCTGGGGTGCCACCCGGTAGATGTGCACCCCGGCAGAGGCCAACGATGTGACCATTCCAGGGATAGCCGCCCACTCTGCCCCGGCGGCGACGATGGTGCCGTTCTCCCGGTGAGCTGAGACACCCGGAGCCTCCGCGAGCAAGCGGAACACGGTCTCCTCATCGCCGGGTGCCACTTGGAGCTCCAGCCGCTGGCTGCGTCCCACCTTGCAGGCCAGCTCCGCCGGTGTACCCAGGGCAACGAGCTTGCCGTGCTCCAGGATGGCGACCCGGTCGCACAGCTTCTGAGCCTCGATCAGGTTGTGGGTGCACAGAAAGACAGTACGTTCCTCATCGCGGCTCAGATGCGTGATCATGTCGTGGACCAGCCGCGCAGCCACGGGGTCGAGGCCGGAGGTCGGTTCGTCCAGGAAGAGGAGCTGGGGGCGGTGGACCAGTGCCCGGGCCAAGGCGAGGCGCTGCTTCATGCCCTTACTATAGTCGCCTGCCTTCTCATCCGCCCGGCCGTCCAACTGAAAGACCTCCATCAGCTCTGTCACCCGGGCCGCGATCTCGCGCCGCGGAACACCGTACAGCGCGGCATAGATTTCGAGGTTCTCCCGTCCCGTCAGGCGCTCATCGAGGGACGGGGTTTCAGTCAGGACCCCGGTGCGCCGCCGCAGCGCAGTGCCCTGCTCCATGGGCGTCAGCCCAAGCACCCGGGCTGTGCCCGAGGTCGGGGCCAGCACTCCGTTCAGCATCCGGACTGTCGTCGTCTTGCCGGCGCCGTTGTGGCCGAGGAAGCCAAATACCTCCCCTGCCCGAACCTCCAGGGTCAGGTGGTCGACGGCAACCACCTCCCCAAAGTGACGGGTCAGCCCGTCGGTGACGAACGCTGTGTCTGAGTTCATGGCATCTATCTCCTTTCAGCCCTCTCTCATCAGGCTCACAACCCCCGTCAGAACTCCAGTCGTTCAAACCTGGCGGGGGTCACGGCCATACAGATCGCCGATGATCGCATCCTGGATCATCAGAACTGCTGGCGATCGAAAATGAGCACTGCACCGTACACCAGCACGCCGGCGATCACGATAGCAACCGCGAACATCAGCGGGCTGCTCCCCGTAAAATCGAGGAGCGTGGGCAGCATTACTGCGGCCGCGATCTGGTTGCCTCCATAGATGACCAGGACGACGCCAAGGAGCACCGAAGTAGAGACGACGCCGATCAGCACGCCTGCGGCGCTGGCGATGGCGGTCATCGACAGGCTCATACCAAGCGACTTGAGGTTGTCGGCCAGCAGCGCCGGTGGGATCGCACCGCGATCGACGTAATCGAACGCGAATCCCACGAGGACTGCCAACACGGCGGCGATGGTGAGCCCGGTGTAGACGGCAGCGAACTTGGCCAGCAGGATATCCCGCCGCCGTATCGGCCGGATCAGGAACAGCTCGTAGACGTGACGGCTCCGCTCGTGGATGATGGAAACGGCCAGCATGGCCGAGGCCAGTGTGCCGCTGACGCTGGAAACGAGCAACGCCGTAAAGGCGGACAACGGCATGCCGTCTTCGATGGCCGGAGACCAGGCATGCAAGGCCAACGCCAGCAGGGGCAGCCCGACCCACAGGGCGAGCATCACCTTCGATTTCGTGAAACCCTTTAGCTCATCCAGGTATAGTAACGCCAGAGTGTTCATGCGACTGCACCTCCTTCCAATGACTTGAGATAAATGTCGTCGAGGCTGTGGGCAACCGGTGTACCGTTTCGTCCCGGTCGGCTCGAGTATCCAAATGTATGAGCAGCTTATCGGGCGCGCGCTCTTCGATGGTGCACACCCCCGCCGGCTGCGGCATCTGGTGCCAGCACCCCGAATCCCGCGACAGCACCACCTCCACCTCGTCGGCGAGCTTCAGTTCGTCCAGCAGCTCCTCCAGCGTGCCGACGTGCACCAGTCGCCCCTTGTTCAGGATGCCGATGCGCGTCGCCACGTCCTCCACGTCGCTGAGGATGTGCGAGGAGAACAGGATGGTGGTCCCCTCGCTGCTCAACTGGCGGATCACCGTTTTCACCTGGTGACGGCTGGTGGGGTCGAGGCTGGCCAGCGGCTCGTCCAACACCAACAACGGCGGGGCGTGGAGCAGCGCCTGGGCCAGGCCCACCCGCTGAGCCGTCCCACCCGACAGATCGCCCACCCGCTTGAAGCGTACCGGCGCCAGATCCAGAAGGCCGAGCACCTCGCCGATGCGCCGGTCCAGCGCGTCCCGCGGCATCCCAGAAAGCTGGCCAAAGGTGCGCAGCGCATGATCGACGGTGCGCCAGTCCTGAAAGGCGACCTGTTGGGGCAAATAGCCCAACATCTTGTGCACCTGGCCCTTGTTCTGCGGCATGCGCTGGCCGGCGATGGTCACCGTCCCCTGGAACTGGGTCAGCAGGCCCACCATGGTCTTGATCGTGGTGGTCTTGCCGGCCCCGTTGGGTCCGATAAAGCCAAATACCTCGCCCCGCTTTACCTCAAAACTGATGCCGTCTACGGCGATGTGGTCGCCGTAAAGCTTGCGGAAATCCTCTAGAACCAGGATAGTCTCGCGCATGGGGTCTTTCTTCCTTTCCCTGCAGATAGCTTTCCCACTAACAGCTTGTTTCTCAATGCCCACTTTCATGTTTGCCACCTCCTCCCCCACACAGTTTGCTGCTTGGTTTGTATCCAGTATAGCCGTAAACCGGGGGGTTGTCATGTGGCGGAAGATGTATCCAGAGATGTATCTTGTCGTATGTAGTGCAGGAAAAAGGCCTGGGGAATCCCAGGCCCTTCTTCGATCTTTGAGGAATGGATTACAGCAGGCCCAGTTGGCGCGCTTTTGTCACGGCCTCGGTACGGTTGCGCACGTCCAACTTGTCAAAGATGTTGGCGGCATGCCGCTTGGCCGTCCCGGTGGCGATGACCAGCTCATGGGCAATCTCCCTGTCCGAGCAGCCGGCGGCCATCAGGCGCAGCACTTCCAGCTCGCGCTCGCTCAGGATGCCTGGTTGAGGCGCTTGACCCCCGGCGGGCGGGACGCTCTCATCGGCGAAGGCGGTCAGCAGCTTACGGGCGTAAGCTACGAGGTCGTGGTCTTTCCACTGTGTAACGGCGATCTTGAGCAGCGTCTCTATTGGCTTGCCTGCGTCGAGGAACACGCGCATATAGCCTCCCGGTCGCGCCAGGCTCGCGGCTTGCTCCAGCACGGCCAGGGCAAAGGGAGTATCTCCCTGCATCTCCAATGCCACCGCCCGCAGCACAAGGACTTCGACCAGGTTCCCCTGACGCCCTGCGGATTCGATCGCACTCTGCAGGCGCGACAACAGGCGCGTGGCGTCAGCCACCCGGCCTTCTGCCAGCAGGATGCGCACCAGGGCGAGATATTCAATCTCGTTCCTGAGATCGAATTTCCCTTCTGCGCTCAGCCCTCGTGTCTCGGCCCACCGGCGGGCATCCTCCAGTTTTCCCTGCGCTAGCCACAGCTTGGCGCGCATGGCGCCCAGGTTCGGTACCAGGCGTGGCTCAAGAGCATGCCCTTGGACGACCTGGAACCCTTGTGCCAGGGCGTGATCCGCCTCAGGGAAGTTGTTCTGCGCCTGAAGCACGTTAGCCAGAAAGACATAGACTATCGCCAGCGCATCCATAAACCCCCAGATGTGATAGTCCTCGACGGCTTTTTCGGCATAAAGCCTGGCAGATGCCAGATCGTTCCACTCTCGATGTATACGTGCCAGCGCATAATACGCCTGTGCTGCCACCGGGGACTGGACAAGGATGGCTCTCTGCAGCGCTTCCCGGTAGATCGCTTCCGCTTCGTGCAGACGCCCCGTCATCTGGTTCAGCTCCCCTAACGAGGTGCGCGCCGCGACCTCAATCAGGATATTGCCGCTGGATTGGGCCAGCTCCAGGGCCTCGGCAAAGGCGCATGCTGCTCCTGTCAAGTCGCCTTGCGTCCGGCAGCCCACTCCGGCAATCGCCATCAACCCACTACTGATGCCAGGGTCCATCTGCGGGCATAATTCAAGGGCCCGGCGCGACAACACAACTGCCTGATCCGGCTCACCCTTCTGGTAGGCAATCCATGCTCGTACGGCAGTAATATGACCCTGCATCTGTGCTGACAGCAGAGGGCTGCCGCCTGCCTGTAGCTGCTGTTCCGCTGCCTTCAACTGAGCCTCTGCTGCTTCTGATTCTCCAAACACCAAAGCCCACGCATAGTCGATGCACAACCAGGGATGCCGCGTAAGCAGATCGGCCGGCAATGCCTGCATCCAACGCTTCAGCAGGCCAAACTCCGCATGGAGGACCATCGACCATGCATTCTCCTCGAGGATGCCGACAGCCCGTGTGTAATTGCCGGCCAGCAGCGTGTGGTGATAGGCGTCGGCCGCGAACCCATTCTGACCGTACCAGTCGCTGGCCCGATCATGAAGCCTGACAATCTGATCCGGCGGCGCGGAGGACGTCAAGAGCTGACGTAAAGCGTCCGTGAACAGATGGTGATAGCGATACCAGCACCGTTCATCGTCGAGGGGAACCAGGAAGAGATTGGTGCGTTCGAGGGTTTCCAGGATTTGCTGGGCGCAGGAACGGAGAGGGGGCCGATCACCAGGGTGCTGGGGGAGAGCCAAGGCTGTCTCCCTAAAATCACCTGCGCTCTCTTGCTCTATCGCTCCCCAGCTCAGGATCGTGTCGCACAGCGGAGCGCACATCCGGTCGAGGATCGATGTGTGGAGCAGGAACTCGCGCACCTGGTCCGGCTGGCGGCTGAGAACTTCTTCGACAAGATAGTCCACGATGTAGTGGTGGCTGCCGCTGAAGGCATCGATGAACTGCGTGGCCCGCTCGGCGCTGAACCCCTGCAGCGACAGGGCTGCCAACTGCACCCCGGCAGCCCAGCCCTCGGTGCGTGATTCGAGCGCCGTGATCTGCTGGGCGGGCAGGTTCAGATGATGCACGGAGTTGAGAAAGGTCGTCACCTCCTCGGGCGTAAACCGTAGATCGCGGTCCCGTATCTCCGTCATCAGCTCGCGCACCCGCAGGCGCGGCAGCGGGAAAGGCGGATCAGCGCGGGTGAGCACGACCAGGTGCAGGTTGGGTGGTGCATGCTCAAGCAAGAATACCATCGCCTCTTGCACAGGCACTGAGGTGATCAGGTGATAGTCATCCAGCGCCAGGACGACGGGTTGGTTCACAGCAGTAAGGTCGTTGATCAAGGGATGAACGAATGCTTCGGGCGGCTGTGGCATCATGGGGAATGCTTCCAGCAGTGGCTGGGCCAGCTTCGGACCGAGTGTCTGCTGAAAAGCGGCCACGACGTAGGTGAAGAAGCGGAGCGGGTCGTTGTCGGCCTCGTCCAGTGAGAGCCAGGCTGAGGGGATCGCGGTCTTGCCCAGCCACTCTGTGACCAACGTTGTCTTGCCATAGCCAGCAGGGGCAACAACCAGGAACAGACGATGGCCATTTCGCAGTCCGGCGTCGAGGCGCTGGGTCAGGTGGGATCGCGCCACCAGGTTGGCGGTCGGACGTGGTCTATAGAGCTTGGTTGCTAGCAGAGTGGAGAGCATCCCCCCCCCACGTCGATCACGCTGCCCTCGACCCAACAGCCAAGAACATGGCCACCCGTGTCTGGGGCCAAGCCACGCGCCCCTCCGCCGTATTCGCTTCCAAACGGTTCCGGCCAAACCCGGTCATCGAACTACCTCCGCCACTTTCCACGGTTCCCTGACGAAGGGTTTCTCTTACCGAGTGAACAGGTTCCTCAACTGCAATCCATTATACCACAAGGCAAGCGTGCTGGCAAGCAGGCCATTCAAATGCCGCGTGGTGTCGGGGTGGATGCCCATCCAGTCCAGGTGACAGTGGGTCTCGCTGATAGGGATCACATACGAAATTCGTATCATCTCAATAAGAGGGGAAAGTTGGGGTGTGTGCGGCGCCCGTACACACCCCAACCCCCAATTATTGATGAGATACTGCCCGCGGTTGTTATTCCCTGTCTACCCGTCACCTTGGGTCCAGTGACTGGCAGCTCGGGCAGATGTAGCTGGCGGTGCTCCCTGTCTTGATCTTCTCCACAGCCGTCCCGCACACCGGGCACGGCTGCCCCTCCCGGTATCCGACCAGGAAGTTAGCGTTCCACCCACCCTTCTGCCCGTACAGATTCAACTCAAACGGCGCCCCGCCGGCGTCGATGCTCTCCTGTAACGTGTCGCGGATCGCCTGCCACAGCGCCGCTATCTCCTCGTCGCTCAGCGTGTGGATCGGCCGCAGCGGGTGAACTTTTGCCTTGAACAGCGGATCCTGGATATACACATTCCCGATCCCCGCGATCCGGTCCTGGTCCAGCAGGAACGCCTTGATCGCGCCGCGCCGTCCCCTCAGCAGCGCCCGAAACTCATCGAGCGACAGGTCCAGCGCATTCGGCCCCAGCTTGCCGACCATCGGATGATCGGCCGGATCGGCGACAAAGTGCGAAAAACCAAACCACCAGAAATTTACGGCAAGAGCCGCGCCATCGGCCAGATCAAAAACCAGCCGATACTTGTCAGGCAAGCGGTCTCGACTGGCCAACAGGATCTCGCCCCCCATCCCCAGGTTCAGCAGCAACCAACCTTGGGTCGTCTCCACTTTCAGCCACTTGCCGTGGGCTGTCACCGCCTCGATCCGCGCTCCGCTCAGCGCGGCGCAAAACTCTTCCTCGGGCAGATTCAAACACTTGGGCTGCAGCACCTCGATGCGACTAATGGTTCTGCCGACCAGCTCTTTTTGCATGTCGCGGGCAAAGACCGCGATCTCGGGCAATTCAGGCATCATTCCCTCCCGTCCGGCCTGCGCGCCTTACGCCGAGCGCGGCGACGGATCCGGGCCGCTGGGCAGGCGCTAGACGTCAAAGGTAATCACCGCCGACCAGCCGGCGTCGTTGCGAACCAACCGCAGATCGTGGTAGGTCGCCGCCTTGACGACCGCCTTGGTCACCGGGGCGCGGGCGCCCCTCACCCGCGCTACCAGGGCCGTATCGATCAGCGATTCGATCCGGAAATCGACAAACAGCAGCCGTTCCGTTTCAGTCAGAAATAGTAGCTCGTTGAGCCAGTTCACCAAAAGCGATTCCCGATCCCAGGCTTCCAGCCGTACCTCACGCCACTCGGTCGCGGCCAAGCCGTCCAGATCGGCCATGAGGCTGGCCATGCCCCGCGCCGCACCGGCAAAGAGATCGGGCAGCTCCCGGCCCCAGACGCACAGCGCGCGATCGGCGGTGTGCTCCACCTCCTGGTAGCGGTAGGGGCAAGCGGAAGGCTCTGACCCCTGCCTTTGGCCAGGTCCTTCCACCTCACCCCAACCTTCATCCCCTAGAGGGAGGGAGAGAGATGAGCGGTCCAAGATCCGCCGCGCCGCTTCACTGTCCTGCTCGATCTGCGCTATCAGGTCCTCGATGTGCTCGAAACGGCGCTCGTCGCGCAAACGGGCTACGAACTCGACCACCAGGTCGCAGCCGTAGATATCCTGGTCAAAGTCGAGGATGTGGGTCTCGACGGTGCGGTGGCCGTTGTCGAAACTGGGCCGCACCCCGACGTTGGCCACGGCCAGGTAGCGCTCTGATCCAAGCAGGGCAAAGACCGCATACACGCCGTCGGCCGGCACCGCCCGCTCGGGCCGGACTTGAAGGTTGGCAGTAGGGAAGCCCAGCGTGTGACCACGGCGCGCGCCGGTCACTACTTCGCCGGATAGGCTGGGATAGCGGCCCAACTGCAGAGCTGCCTCGCCCACACGGCCCTGAGCCAGGAGCTCCCGAATGCGGCTGCTGGAAAAAGCCTGGCTGCTCCCGGCAGCGCCGACCGGCTCGACGACGTGCAGATCATAGCCAAGGTCGCGACCCAGCTCCCGCAGCCGCTCGACATTGCCTTCGCGGTTGCGTCCCAGCCCAAAGTCAGGGCCGACCCACAACTCCCGCACCCGCACATGGCGGGACACCATCGCCATGAAATCTCGAGCCGACATGGCCGCGACCTGCCGGTCGAAGGGCAATAGAACGGTCAGGTCGACTCCCAACCCTTCCAGAAGCGCCATTTTTTCGCCGGGCGTGGTCAGGTAA
This sequence comes from Anaerolineae bacterium, assembly GCA_016926595.1. Next base: position 44,627 of record JAFGOG010000063.1, on the reverse strand, counting down.
CGAGGAGCACGCTGCGGCGCCAAGGCCACTACCGGATGGGGATGGAAGGTGATGACGGCCGCCAGCCGATCCGTGGCCCGGGCGCGCTCGACCACGCTCTTGATGAGCGCCTGATGCCCGCGGTGCACGCCGTCGAACGCACCGATGGTCAGGATCGTTTCCTGGGGCAGACTGGCCTTGGCCAGGTCGTCTAGGACATCCATCGGAAATCCGCAAATGGCACGGATGGCGCGGCGTCAGGCAGCGAACACTTTGCGCGGCCGCCACGCCGAGGTTGCCGGGTCGTAGGACAGGATCGCAACCAAGTCACCTGACGAGGAATAGGCGCGACACTCTGCTGAAAGCTGGAGGTTGGAGGCTGGAGGCTGGAGAGCCGCAATGGATTGTCCTTGAATGATGCGCTGGGCGTCGGACTGGGCCAGGATCAGAGCCGGGAGGTCGAGAAGGGCCTCGTCCATCGGCAACAGGTAACCGGCTTCCTGACCGTGCTGGAAGGCCTCTGCCAGACGCTCCAAGCTAACCGCCTCTTCCAGGGAGAAACGCCCACTCCTCAGCCGGATGAGGCCGGCCAGGCAGGCTCCGCTGCCAAGCTGCCGGCCCAGGTCGTGCGCCAGAGAACGCACGTAGGTGCCGGGGGAGCAGGTCACTTCTACAGTCAGGATCGGCGGCGCCCAGCTCAAAAGCTCGAGGCTATAGATCTCGACCGCGCGGGGCGAGGGCTCTACCTCCTCGCCCTGCCGCGCCAGCTTGTAGAGCGGCTGTCCCCGCTGCTTGAGGGCGGAGTAGACCGGTGGCACCTGTTGGATAGGCCCCACGAAACCCGCCAACGCCGCTTCGATCTCTGCCCTGCCAAAGTCGGCGCGCCCGCCAGCGGCGACGACCTCGCCTTCCACATCGTACGTCGTGGTGGTCCGGCCCAACAGGATGGCGGCGCGGTAGGATTTACGGCCAGCCATCAGGTACTCGACTACCCGGGTGGCCCGCCCCAGGCAGAGGAGGAGGACGCCGCTGGCCAGGGGATCCAGCGTCCCGGCGTGGCCCACTTTGCGCTGGCCAGCCATGCGACGCACGGCGTCGACGACATCGTGCGAGGTCATGCCTGACGGTTTATCAACGTTGACAATGCCCGACAGGGGCACCTCGCGGCGGGGGGCGATCCACCAGCCGCGAGATCTGGTTTCTCTCTGCGAGCAATCGGCGCAGTCAGGCATCGGACCCGGACGCGAGGGATGGGGACTGCGCTGCACGGGCTGCGCGCTGCTCTGCCAGGCTGCGGCAGACCTGCGCCAGCACCTGATCCTGCACCTGCTCCAGGTCGCCCGGCAGGGTACAGCCAGACGCCTGGGGATGGCCGCCGCCGCCCAGGCTGGCGGCCACACGGGACACGTCGTAGCCGGGCGCTGCGCGGAACCCGACATCGATGGTGCCGTCATCCCGCTCGGTGAACACCACAACCACCTGGGCCTCACGCACCCCTGCCAGGGAGTTGGACAACCCCAAGGCGCCATCGTCAGGCACTGCCCACCGCCGACGCATCGCCCGGGTCACACTAGTCCACAAGATGCCATCCTCCAGGCGCAGGCCATGGACCGCATCGGCGAACAGGCGCAACTGGGCCAAGGGCTGTTGATCCACCGATTGCCGGACGACCTGGCTGAGCGAGGCTCCAGCTTCCATTAGCTGTAGGGCGGCACGCAGCACGGCCGAGTCAACGTTCGACGTGCGGAACGATCGGGTATCGGTCACAAGCCCGACGAGAAGGCACACGGCGATGGGCTCGGTGACCTGATAACCAAGGGCCTGGGCCAAATAAAGCACCATTTGAGCTGTGGCGGCACAGGACGGATCCACCCAATTCACCGTACCAAACTGGGTGTTGGTGATGTGGTGATCTATGTTCAGCAAGGGTACCGAGGTGAGCCGATCTTCGTAGACATTGCCCATCCGGTCCCTATCGCTGCAGTCGAGGCTGATGACCAGATCGAAGGATCCGCCGGCCTGGCGAGATATTCCAGAGCTGCCCGGAAGCCAGGCGATGCTCTCTGGCGCCGGATCTTCACAGGCCAGAACGGCCTTTTTGCCCTGATCCCGCAACAAACTGCCCATGGCCAACAGCGAACCGACAGCGTCGCCGTCGGGCGACACATGGGTTATCAACAGGATATGCCGGGCAGGGGTGATCAACCGCTCGACGGCGTCAATCACGCTCTTGTTCTTCATCGGGGATGGGGTTGTCTCGTTCGTCCCGGGTCACTGCGTTGCGGTCCCCAGCCGCGAGTCCCCAGCCAGGGATCTCCGCCGGCCCTGCGCGCCCTTCATCCATCTCCTCGGCGATAGGGGATGGGCGCGAACTGCCGTCCGCAAGCTCACCCAGAAGCTCGTCGATCCGCCGCCCGTACGCGGCGCTCTTGTCCAACTCGAACGCCAGGTGCGGCATGAAGCGCAGTTGGACCCGCCCTGCCAATTGGGTGCGCAGATAACCGGTCGCCCGCTGCAGGCCGATCTGCGCCTCGGACACTTTTTCGTCATCGCCCAGGACGGTAAAGTAGACGCGAGCGAGCATCAGATCAGGTGTTATGTCAACAGAAGTAATGGTCACATCGGCCAGACGCGGATCGCTAGCGTCGAGCATCAAGAGCAGACTCAACTCCCGGTGGATCAGCTCGGCAACACGGCGTTGACGGCGGCTAGGCATGGCACAACCTCACAAACAGCACAGCGTGGCCAATAGCAGGCAGTGTGACTGGCTGCTATTGACCACCCATCAGCTAACTCGCTCTTTTTTGTAGAACTCGAGCACGTCGCCCTCTTGGATGTCGTCAAAACCGGTGATGCCGATGCCACATTCAAAGCCGGCCTTGACCTCGCTCGTATCCTCTTTGAAGCGCTTTAAGGAATCGACGCGGCCCTCAAAGATGGCCTTGTCGTCGCGAAGGACGCGGACAAGCGCATTGCGGGTGGCTTCACCGTCTGTCACGATGCAGCCGGCGATGTTGCCCCGGCGGCTGATGCGGAAGACCTGGCGCACTTGAGCATGGCCGATTGTGACGTCGGCATAGACCGGCTCCAACATGCCCTTGAGGGCCTTGGCCACGTCATCTACGAGACGGTAGATAATGTCGTACTGGCGGATGTCCACGCCGTGCTGCAAGGCCAGACGGCGCGCAGCCTCGTCGACCTGGACATGAAAGCCGATGATGATGGCTTGTGAGGCAAAGGCCAGGGTGACATCAGACTCGTTGATGTTGCCCATGCCTTGATGCAGGATTTCGACCCTCAGATCGTCGGTACCCAGCTTGCGCAGGGAGTTGACGATGGGCTCCAGAGAGCCCTGAACATCAGCTTTCAAGATGAGGTTCAACCCCCGGACCTGGCCTGTCTGGAACCGCTCAAAGATGTCGTCAAGGCTCAGGCTTTTCGGCCTGCCCGGCTGGGCAGCGGCCTGACGCTGGACCTCGGATCGCTCGGCGGCCACGGCCCGCGCCTGGCGCTCACTTTCGACGACTTCAAAGATGTCGCCAGCCTTGGGGACCTGTGACAGGCCAAGGACGAGAACGGGCATGGAAGGCGTGGCCTCATCGACGGGCTGGCCCTTGTCGTTGAGCATAGCCCGGACACGGCCGCAGGTATCGCCGATGAGAAGAGGATCGCCGACGTGGAGAGAGCCTGCCTGGATCAATAACGTAGCCGTTGCACCTCGCTGCTTGTCGAGGCGGCCCTCAATGACGGTTCCGACTGCCAGCCGGTCGGGGTTGCTGCGCAGTTCGGCGACGTCTGTAACCAAGAGGATGTTCTCCAAAAGCTCGTCGATGCCCTGTTTCATCTTGGCCGATACGGGGACGCAGACGACGTCGCCGCCCCAGTCTTCGACGGTGAGATCTAGGTCGGCCAGTTGCTGCTTGACCCGATCGGGCTGGGCACCCTGCTTGTCCATCTTGTTCAAGGCAACGAGTATGGGGACGCCAGCGGCACGGGCATGGTCAATGGCTTCACGGGTTTGGGGCATGACACCATCATCGGCAGCGACGACGAGGACGGCCAAGTCGGTAACCTGGGCACCACGGGCGCGCATGGCGGTGAAGGCTTCGTGGCCCGGAGTGTCGAGGAAGGTGATTCTACGGCCATCCTTGTCGACCTGGTAGGCGCCGATGTGCTGGGTGATGCCACCCGACTCGCCGGCAACTACGTTGGTCTCACGGATGGCGTCGAGCAGAGTCGTCTTGCCGTGGTCGACGTGGCCCAGGACGGTGACAACCGGCGGACGCGGTTTGCAGTTTTCGGCAGGCTCAGCCTCGGCCAGGCGCTGGCGCAAGGTCTTGGGCGGCCCTTCGGTGACCGGCTTTTCCGGCTCCTGGACCTTCATCAGCCTGGTTTCAAAGCCCATCTCGGCAGCGACGATCTCGGCGGTTTCATAGTCGATAACCTGGTTGATGCTGACCAAGACGCTGCTGTTCATCAGCTCTTTGATAATGTCGATAGGGCTAAGCCGGAGGGCCTTGGCCAGATCGCGAACGCTAATCTCAGGCGGCAGCTCGACAACTTTGGGCAAGCTGGCCTTGTGGCTGTCCTCGGAGCCACGTCCTGCTGCGGATGGGGACCGCCCGCCAGCCTGCGGCGCATTTGGCGCGGCTGCCGGCCTGCGGCGCATAGGCGCCGGCCGGCTCCTGCTTCTGGATCTGTCTCGGCTTGCCATCTAATCAATTCCCCCTTCTAGAGACACTGCTTCCGTTTTTTCCACTGTTTCTTCCACCGGTAGCGATACGGCAAGAGCTTGTAGGGCAGCCAACTCTTCTGCTGTGATTGGTCCTTGGAGAGCACGCCCTAACGTCCCGCGCTGCAATGCTGCCTGCCAACACCCACGTCTGGGGCACAGGTAAGCACCACGGCCGGCCTGTTTGCCCTTGGGATCTATTCCGATCGTTCCCTCGGGTGTGCGCACAATCCGGATCAACTCTCGCTTTGGCCGCTTGAGTTGACAGGCAATGCAGGTCCGGAGCGGCACGTGCTTGCGACGCATCAACCCTCACCCGCGAGAGCGCGGCGGCTTGTACTTTCGTCCCTTGTTTGAGCCGCCGCCACGCGCCCAGTCATCGCCGGCATCGAACGCTCGCTTGCCCTTAACCTTCTTGCCCTTTTTCTTCTTGCTGGTTTTCTGGACCTCTTGCCAATCTTCGACCTCTTCCCATACTTCTTCTTGTAATGCCACTTCCTGCTCGAAATCCAGCGCTTCTTCCATCACGGCTTGGGTAGTCACCCAACCCAGCGAATCCTCAATCTGCTCACCCACGAAGGTTGGCACCAGCTCTGACTCGTCAATGGGGGGCACACTCAGGTCGACGGCCGGCTGAGCCTCGGGTTCCGAGGGCGCTTCCAGGCCAACCTCCGGAGGCGGTTCTGCCACGACGGGGTGCTCTTCGGCCGGTCCAGACGCCGCTTCCGGTTGCGGGGCGATCTCGGGTGCGGCCTGAGCAGGCGACGGTTTCTCTTCCTCCGGCCAGGGCAGATCGACATCGAGAGCGGTCTTGACCGCCTGGTCAACAACGCCCCGCTGGACATCGGTCAGAGCGCCCTGCTTGCGCAGGATCTCTTCGGCCAACACCAGCAGGTCGGACTCGCCGGGCGCAATCACCGGCCCCTCGAAACGGCCCATGGTTTCTTCGGCAGCCTCGGTGGCGCTCTTGATGTCGATGCGCCAGCCGGTCAGTTTAGCGGCCAAACGCGCGTTCTGGCCCTCTTTGCCGATGGCCAGCGACAGTTGACGATCGGGCACGATCACCGTGGCGGTCTTGCCCGTCTCGGCGTCGTCGTCCAGGATGACGTTCATGACCTTGGCCGGACTAAGCGCGCTGGCGATGAACGCTGCCGTGTCGGAGCTCCACTGGACGACGTCTATCTTTTCGCCCTCCAGCTCGTTGACGACGTTCTGGATCCGCCCGCCACGCACGCCTACGCACGAGCCAACGGGATCGACGCCCTCTTGGGCGGTATGAACGGCGACCTTGGAGCGCGATCCTGGCTCACGAGCGATGCTCTTGATCTCGACAACGCCGTTGTAGATTTCGGGCACTTCGAGCTCTAGCAGACGCCGCAGGAGGGCGGGGTTGCGCCGTGATAGGGTGATCTGCGGCCCCCGGCTGCCCTTACGCACGTCGATGACATAGGCCCGCAGGCGGGTCCCGCGCCGATAGCGCTCGGTGGGCACCTGCTCCTTTAAGGGCAGGACAGCCTCTGTCCCATCCAGGCTGACCATCACGTCGCCGTTCTGCATGTCCTGGCTCTGGATTGTGCCGTGGGCGATGTCGCCAGCGCTGTCGGCGTAAGAGGTATAGATGGCGTCGCGCTCGGCCTCACGGATGCGCTGCAGGATGACCTGTTTGGCGGTCTGGGCAGCGATGCGCCCAAAGTCACCTGGCGTGTTCTCAACCAGGATGAACTGGCCGAGACTGGCCTCGGGCTCAAGCCGGCGCGCCTCGTCGAGCGAGATCTGGGTCTTGACGTCTTCAGGGTTTTCCACGACCTCTTTTTCGGCAAAGACGCGAGCCGCACCTGTATTCGGATCGATCTGGACGGTGATGTCGGTCACCGCGCCAAAGTTGCGCTTGTAGGCGGAGATCAAAGCCGCCTCAACCGCCGCCAGGACGACCTCACGCGCCAGTTTGCGCTCGGCGCATACCTGGTTGATGGCCATCATAAAATCGTTTCTCATCTAACCTCTAAACTCCATTTACTTGCTTCACTTGCGATCGACATTGGCTCGCCGTACATCCTTTGCGCCCCACGTGCAGCGGGCTAGGCTACGCACTGATAGCAAGAAAAGTGGGGGGCACCCACTTTTCTACACCCGCGGCTATACGGGTGGGATTATATCACTATCGGCCGTTGATGGCAAATTCACCAGATGAGTTGGCGGCAAAGGCAGGGAGGAGGTTGGTCGATTGGACAGTTTGGCCGGAAGGTGGTAGAATGGGACCACTCTTTGCCGGATGGGAAAAGGGAAATGAAAGCCAGAACGCCCGAGGAGGTGTACCAGGCTGCGCTGCAGAAAGCAGAAGCCGAGTTCTCGCTCCTCGATCCAACGGAGACTGCGGCCCGGGCAGGGGTAAGCTACACAGCGCTGGGCAGCGACGCCGGGCAGATACAGATCGCTTTTTTTGGCACTCACTATCATGTGCGGTGGCCAGGCGGCGCCGCAGTGCGGGTGAGCGACCAGAAGGAATCGGACGTGGCGACACGGCTGCTACTGCTGCATTATCTCATCACTGCCGACGGCACGCCGATGGCCAGCAAGTGGATCGCATTCCGCAACCTGCCGGGGGGTCTGGGGTACGACGCGGCATTTCAACGGCGGGCGAGCATACCGTTGATGAAGGCGTTCGGCGCCCCTGGGCAGGGCCAGGCGAGCTTTGAGTTTGCAGCACGAATGCTGAGCGGCGAACGGCTGCAGTTCGGCGATGCTGCTTTTTGCTTCCGGCTGCTGCCGCGAATGTGGCTGGCAGTGGTGTTGTACGTGGCCGACGAGGAGTTCCCGGCAAGCGCCAACGTGCTGTTCGACGCCGCAGCCGAGCATTACTTGGCGACGGAAGATCTGGCTGTAGTGGGAGGGATGCTGGCCGGGCGGCTCATCAAGGCGGCCAAGACGGCAGGGCCATGACACCAACCCCGCAGCGGTATCCCGGTGGAATCAGGCGGAGAGGGTGGGATTCGAACCCACGGCCCCGTGAAGGGCACCCGCTCTCCGGGCGGGCGCATTCGGCCGAACTATGCTACCTCTCCGTACCGGCTCCCATTTTAGCATCTTTATCCCAGCTTGACAACTTGGCCCGGTGGTTGGGATCAAACCCAAAGGGTCCCAATGTATCGCGCCGTGTTCCCCCTGTTATTTCCAGTGTGCGGTTCACCTCCGGCACTCGTAGTACCCCGATACTAGCCTCCCAAGATTAAAATTTACGCAATTGTTCTGAAATAGCCACTACCCCTCTTGCCAAGATAGGGCAGATAAGCTATAATAGTGGGGAAATGTGGGTTGACGTGGCATAAAGTGGGAGGATGAGCTCCTAATCAGGCCGAAAATTGATGTTGTGTGGGGCAATCGGTAGAACAAATGTTCCTAGGGGAATTTGAGCACACACTGGACGAAAAGGGGCGATTTACCATCCCGGCCAAGTTTCGGGCTAAACTGGCTTCGGGATTGGTGATCACCAGGGGCATCGATGGCTGCCTGGAGCTCCATCCTATGGATCATTTCCTGGAGCTGGCCACAAAGGTCAGCAACCTGCCCATCACCAGCCGTGATGCTCGGGGATTCAGACGCCTGGAGTTCAGCGGGGCGTTGGATGTGGAGCCCGACAAGCAAGGGCGGGTTGGCTTGCCCGCCAATCTGCGCGAGTATGCCAAGATCGACAAGCAGGTAGTGATTATCGGCCTTTTCGACTATTGCGAAATATGGAATCCCGAAACCTGGCAGGAGTTCAAGCAGCGCAGTTACGAAGATCCTGAAGCGCTCGCCGAGCAGTTTGCCAGTCTCGGCATTTAACCCTAACAGCCATGGGCGAGAAAGCGGCAGAGACACATGTTCCAGTTCTCTACCGCGAGGTGCTAACCGGGCTGCAGGTCCGACCCGGCGGCCGTTACATAGACGCGACGATAGGCGCTGGTGGACATGCCAGCGGCATCCTGGATACCTCGGCCCCCGACGGTCGACTGCTGGGCTTGGACGCCGACCCTGAGGCCGTCACATTCGCCAGGCGCGCCTTGCAGCGTTTTGGAGACAGGGCGATCATAACAGTCAGCAACTTTCGGGATCTACAGGCGGCGGCAGTCGCCCACGGTTTTGAGCAGGTAGATGGTGTGATCATGGACCTGGGGTTCTCGTCCCGACAACTGGGAGCAGCAGAGCGCGGGTTTTCATTCGAGCAGGATGGCCCGCTCGACATGCGGCTGAACCCCAATCAGGGAAGGACAGCGGCGGAGCTGATTCAGGATCTATCGGAGATGGAGCTGGCCGATTTGTTTTGGCGTTACGGCGAGGAGCGCTATTCGCGGCGCATAGCACGGGCCATCGTCGGCGCCCGCCCTGTGACGACCACCAGGCAACTGGCCGAGCTGATCACCAAGAGAGTGGGCCGCCGGGAAAAGATCCACCCTGCCACCCGCGTCTTTCAGGCGCTGCGCATCGCGGTCAACGACGAGCTTGGGGCCCTGGCTGAAGCTTTGCCCCAGGCCCGGAATCTGCTCCGACCGGGTGGACGGCTGGCCGTGATTGCCTTCCATTCGTTGGAGGACCGGCTGGTGAAGCAGTTCTACCAGCAAGAGGCAAGGGATTGCATCTGCCCGCCTGACGCGCCCGTGTGCGTCTGCGGACACCGGGCGACGTTGAGCATCGTCACCCGCAAGCCGATCCGGCCATCGGGCGAGGAGGTCAGCCGGAATCCCAGGAGCCGCAGCGCCAGGCTGCGGATCGCTTACCGTACACCAGGTGTAACAGGGCAGGGGTTGGGAAAAGAATAAGAAGGGAGCAGGTGGATGAAAAGAAAAGCGGCGACCAAGCGCTCACAACCTACCAAGCGACCGGAAAAGGCAATACCCGCCTCAAGTGTGCCGGTGCGGACGGCGCTGTTTGGCGGCGCCGCTTTGCTCATCCTATTCGCCTGGCTCCACCTGATCCTGGCTCTGCAAATAGCCTCGACAGGCCGCCAAATCCAGATCACTACCGAGGAACTGCAGAGACTGAAGCGTGAAAATATGGCTGTGGCGCGAGATATCGCTATCGCCGAGTCGGAGGAAAAGATGACCAAGCGTGCCACGGCGATGGGTTATGGGCCACAAGCCCCCGTCTATCTGTTGGTCGGCCAGACTTTTGTCACGACTGGACCGGCAGCAGGCAGCAGCCAGAGCAGAAGCCTGGTCCATTTCCTACTGGACTCTACGTTGTACGACCCGACTGTTGCTCAAAGGGAGGCAGCAGGTTCTGAAATCGGTTTTGACAGGAGGGCGCCATGAGACCCAAAAACGAAGCCCAGGCCAAGCACCGCCGACTGATCGTCTTGGCCGTGGTCCTGGCCATCGGCGCGCTGGCGATCGTCGGCCGCCTGTTCTACTACCAGGTAAGGATGCATGCGCAGCTCGTAGAGATGGCCCTGGCGGAGCGCGAACGGGAGAGGGAGCTGTTACCCCAGCGCGGCAATATCATGGATTCCACAGGGCACCCGCTGGCAATGAGCGTGATCCAATGGGACATTTCTGTATCGCCCAGGTTGGTGGACAACCCGGAGGAGCTGGCGGAGCAACTGGCCGATCTGCTGGACATGCCGAAGGGCGAGCTATATGCCAGGCTCACCTCGGACGTGGATTGGACGCCCCTGGTTCGCGGGTGCACCCAGGAGATGGGCGAGGCAGTGGCGAGCCTGAAGGCAGGCGGGATCATCTGTGAGCCGCGGGCTCGGCGGGTCTACCCCGAGGGCACGTTGGCGGCGCACATGGTGGGGATTGTGAGCGACGGCGGCGTGGGGTTCTATGGTGTAGAGGGTTATTATAACCGGTGGCTGACGGGCATAGAGGGGAAAAAGGAGATTGAGCAGACCGGGGTGGGGGAGGAGATCCCGCTGCCATCACAGGCGGAGATGGCAGCCACGGCAGGGACGAACCTGATCCTGACCGTGGACCGCAACATCCAGATGATCGCGGCGCAGGAGTTGGAGTGGGCGGTGAAGGAGTATCAGGCGGAGAGCGGCACGGTAGTGATCATGGATCCCAGGACGGGGGCAATCCTGGCCATCGCCAACTATCCCAGTTACGACCCGAACCTTTTTCCGGACGTAGATGGAGAGCTGCTTGCAGACGCGTCGCTGAGCAGGATGTGGGAACCAGGCTCGATCTTTAAGGTGATTACCTGGGCAGCAGGACTCGATTCGGGGACGATCAGTCCTGGGACTACCGTGTACGACAGCGGCTCTCGGGAGGTCGGCGGGCGGGTGATTTGGAACTGGGATCGGATGGGGCGGGGGTGGGTGACGATGACGGACGGGCTGGCGCTGTCGCTGAACACGGTGGCGGCGTTCATTAGCACGTCGGTGGGCAAGGAAACGTTCTACACCTATGTCCAACGGTTTGGGTTTGGGAATCTGACAAAGGTGGATCTGGCCAGTGAAGGGCCGGGGATGGTGAAACGGCCTGGGGACTCGAACTGGTTTCCGTCTGACCTGGGGACAAACGCATTTGGGCAAGGGATAGCAGTTACGCCGGTACAGATGCTGAGCGCGGTGTCGGCAGTAGCCAACCACGGGCTGTTGATGAAGCCGTATATCGTGGGCCAGTTTATCACAACTGAGAAGGCGGTGTCGGTCGAGCCGATGGCGATGCGGCAAACGATTTCGGAGCAGACGGCAGAGACTTTGACGGAGATGCTGGTGGAGGTGGTGTCCCGCGAGGCGACCAAGGCGCAGGTGGCAGGGTACCGGATTGCGGGCAAGACGGGGACGGCACAGGTGCCGACGGCTTATGGGTATGACCCGACGGCGACTATCGCGTCGTTCGTAGGGTTTGCGCCGGCCGACGATCCGCAGTTTGCCGTATTGATCAAGCTGGACAAGCCACAGGCGTCGCCTTGGGCGAACCACACGGCGGCGCCGACCTTCCGGGCGATCGCGGAAAGGTTGTTGGTGTATTTGCAGATCCCGCCGGACGAGATCCGGTTGGCCAGTGGGGGGTAAGCAGCAGCGATGACCGGCCGCCCGAAAAGCCTCACGCTGGCCGACGTGATCGCCGCACTGACGGGCGGGCAGTCCGCGCCCGAGGCAGGTCCAGCGGTTGGGATCCGCAGTGTGGTCATCGACTCGCGGCTGGCGACGGAGGGCTCACTGTTCGTCGCACTGCGCGGGGAGCAACACGACGGCCACGACTTTGTGGCGCAGGCGATTGCCAACGGCGCGGCGGCGGTCATCGCTGAGAGGCCAGCGGATCCGGCCCTGTGCCAGCCGCTGGATCTGCGCCAGCCATGGGGTGGACAGTGGCAGGTAGAGCCTGGCCGGCCGGTGTGCCTGGTGGTGCCCGAGGGCCTGACAGCTTTGCAACAAGCGGCGGCCTATTGGCGCAGGCAGCACAATGTATCGGTGATCGGCATCACCGGGAGTGTAGGAAAGACGATCAGCAAGGAAACGATCGCGGAAGTGGTGCGGCGCCGGTACCGGACGCTGAAAAGCGAGGGGAATTACAACAACGAGATCGGGCTGCCGCTGACGCTGTTACACCTGACCAGCGAGCACGAACAAGCGGTGCTGGAGATGGGGATGTACAACCTGGGCGAGATCGCCCAATTGGCGCAGATCGCGCTGCCGCGGATAGGTGTGGTGACAAACGTCGGCCCGACACACCTGGAGCGGCTGGGCACGATCGAACGGATCGCCCAGGCAAAGGCCGAACTGCCGGAGGCGCTGCCTTCTGCCAGCGAGGGAGGGGTAGCTATCCTCAATAGCGATGACGAACGGGTGCGGGCTATGGCGGCGGTGACGCGAGCGCGGGTTTTTACCTACGGCCTCCATCCCGACGCCGATCTGTGGGCTGGCGATATCGAAAGCCATGGCCTGGAAGGGATCCGGTTCAGTTTGCATTTTGGCGACCAGGCTGTCTACGCTCAAGCGCCGCTGCTGGGCCGCCACAGCGTGCACACTGCGCTGTGCGCTGCCGCGGTGGCGTTGGTCCTTGGATTGTCGTGGGAGGAGATCATCGCCGGATTGCACGATCAGCCAAACCAGCTACGCCTGGCCGCGGTGCCGGGTCCCTGCCGCTCGACCATTCTGGACGACACGTACAATGCCAGCCCGGCATCCAGTATCGCAGCGTTGAACCTGCTCGCCGAGCTGAGCGGGCGCAAAGTAGCGGTACTGGGCGATATGTACGAACTGGGGGCCTATACGGAAGAGGGGCACCGGATCGTCGGCCGCCGGGTTCGAGAGGTAGTCGATCTGCTGGTGACGGTGGGTCCGCTGGGGCAGATGATCGGCGAGGAGGCCAGGGAAGCAGGGATGGCTGGCGCAGCCATCCACCAGGTAGGGACCAACGCCGAAGCTGCGGCGCTGGTGCGCACGCTCGTCCAACCGGGCGATATGATTCTGATCAAGGGCTCGCGGGGGCTAAAGATGGAGCAGATCGTGGCCGAACTGACACAACCTGGAATCGGCCGCTCCGCTCAGAATTGCAGAGAAGGGGCTGTCGATGACTAGCGCTCCGATGCCATTTGCGCTCGCTTTGGGTACCGTTTCGTTCTTTTTGGCGGTGGTGTGGGGACCGCCGCTGATCAGGCTGCTGCGCAAGTGGCGGATCGGAAAAAAGATCCGGATAGAGGAGCCGAGCTATCACCACGAGACCAAGATGGGCACGCCGACGATGGGCGGGTTGATGATCCTAGTACCGGTAATGGCGATCACGATCGTGCTGAACCTGGCCAATTTTCTGAGTGGGTTTGACGCAGGCAAGGCGATCCTGGCCTTTTTCAATTTCCAGGAGGGCAGCTCTCTTATCGGCAAGAGTATTCTGCTGCCGCTGTTGGCGCTGATCGCGTTTGGAACGTTGGGAGCTATAGACGACCTGTCGGAGACGCGGGGGTGGCTGGGCGGCGGCGGACTGCGGGCGCGGGTGATGTTCCCGCTGCAGGTACTGGCGGCGCTGCCGATCGCCATTGCGTTGTACCATCCCAGTTTTCTGGACCTACACGAGGTGGGGATTCCAACGGTGACGCAACTGGTGGACGTCGGGGGGTGGTATATTCCGATCGCGGTCTTTTTTATCGCGGGCTTTGCCAACGCGGTGAACACAACGGACGGGCTAGATGGGCTAGCCGGGTCGATTGCGGCAATCGCGTTTGTGGGCTATGGCATTATCGCCTATCTGCAAAAGCAGAATCCGCTGCTGTCGTTCTGTTTCACAATGGTGGGGGCGCTGTTTGCCTTCCTGTGGTTCAATTGCCATCCGGCACAATTGTTCATGGGGGGAACAGGATCGCTGGCGCTGGGGGCGACGCTGGCAGTGGTAGCGCTGATGTCGTTTCAGTGGCTGCTGCTACCGATCATCGGCTTTATTTTTGTGGCAGAGCAGGGCTCGGTAATCATCCAGGTCAGCATTTTCAAGCTGACAAAGCGGCTGCACGGGGCCGGGCGCCGGGTGTTCAAGATGACGCCATTCCACCTGCACTTCGAGGTGCTGGGCTGGAGTGAAACGCAGATCACGCAGCGTTTCTGGCTCATTGGGGTGATGGCAGCGATGCTGGGCATCGCATTGGCGCTGTTGTAGGGCGGATTGGTACAAGCAAGGTCGGCCATGGCTAGCTCAAAGGGCAAGGAGCCCGATTTCAGCGGCAACCGGGCGCTCATCGTGGGGCTGGGGCGCGAGGGGACGGCGCTGGCCCGTTTTCTGGCAGAACGCGGCGCCCGGGTGACCGTGACGGACAGCAAGCCTGCGGAGGCGCTGGCCGACGGTCTGGCTGGGCTCACCGGGCTGCCTATAACCCTGGCCTTGGGAGGACATCCGCCGGAGCTGCTAGACGCGGCTGACATTGTTCTAGTCAGCCCTGGGGTACCACTGGAGATTCCGCTGTTGAAAGAGGCGCAAAGGCGCAGGGTGCCGCTGAGCAGCGAGACGCGGCTTTTTACGCGGCTGTGCCCGGCGCCGGTGATAGGCATCACGGGGTCGAGCGGGAAGACGACGACGACGGCGTTGGTTGGAAAGATATTGGAAGCCAGTGGCCGGCGGACGTGGGTAGGTGGGAATATCGGGCGGCCGTTGATCGGCCACGTGGGCGAGATTGCGCCAGGCGACGCGGTGGTTATGGAGCTGTCGAGCTTTCAGCTAGAGTTTTTTGGCACCTGGGGGAGAGAGGTCCTTCACTTCGCTCGTAGTGGCAGGAGAGCAGAGGAGCAGGGAAGCTTGTTGTTCGATCCGTCGGGCTGGAGCCCGCAGATTGCCGCGATCCTCAACATTACGCCGAACCACCTGGACCGGCACCCGACGATGGAGACTTATATCGCGGCCAAGGCGCATATCCTGGCAGAGCAGGAGCCCGGCGACGTGGCGGTGCTGAACCTGGACGACGCTGTGACACGGCAGATGGGGGAGGAGATTCTTCGCTTTGCTCACGATGGGGAGCGGCGGGTGGCGTGGTTTAGCCTGGACGAAAGCGTGGCAGAGGGGGCGTTCTTGCGCGGTGCGGAGCTGGTGGTGCGATCTGCGGAGCGCGAAGTGGTGGTGTGCCAGGCAGACGAGGTAAGGCTGATCGGGCGTCATAACCTGGCCAACCTGCTGGCGGCGTGCGCGCTGGCCGGGGCAGCCGGGGCTCCGGTGAAGGCGATGCGCCAGACAGCTACGACCTTTGCCGGGGTAGAGCACCGGCTGGAGCTGGTGCGGGAGCGGGGCGGGGTGCGGTGGTACAACGATAGTATTGCGACGAGTCCAGAGCGGACGGCGGCGGCGCTGCGGGCATTCGAGGCGCCGATGGTGCTGCTGGCCGGGGGACGGGATAAGCACCTGCCCTGGGAGGAGATGGCGGCGCTAACCCAGCGCAAGGTCCGCCACCTGATCCTGTTTGGCGAGGCCGCCGGGCTGATTGAGCAGGCGATGCAAGCGGCCGGCAGGGCAGAGGGGGCGTGCGAAATCCACCAGGCCGGGACGCTAGAGGGTGCAGTGGAGATTGCGGCACATCTGGCCCAGCCTGGCGATGTGGTGCTGCTGTCACCTGGCGGCACGAGCTTTGATGCCTATCGCGACTTTGTAGCGCGGGGCGAGCACTTTCGAGAACTGGTCGAAGCATTGGAATAGGAAATGAACAGAAGATCAAGCTCTGAATCATCCGGCTCCATCGATTGGATCCTCCTGGCTGCAGTAGCCGCGTTGATCGCCATAGGGCTGATGATGGTCTACAGCTCGACGTTTGACATGGGCTATCGATTGTACGGGGATTCGGCCTTTTTCCTCAAGCGACAGCTCACCTGGCTGGCCATCGGGGCGATGGCCATGGTCGTCGCGACCCGGCTGCGCTACCAGCACTGGATGAAGCTATCACTGGTGATCATGGGTGGAGCGCTGCTGCTGTTGGCGGCGCTGGTCATCTTGGGCAGAGGACGGCACCTGCTCGGCAATTCGATCTCGCCAGCAGAGCTGGCCAAGCTGGCGATCGTGATCTATATCAGCCACTGGTTGGTATCCAAGGGGGAGCTGCTGCGCCGGCTGCCCTACGGGCTGCTGCCATTCACGATCATCGTCGGATTGGTAGCCGGGCTGGTGATGGCCCAGCCGGACCTGTCAGAGGCGCTGGTGATCGTGCTGATGTCGGTGGCGATGTTTTTCCTGGCAGGCGCTGACCTGCTGCAATTTGTGATTGGTATCTTGGGCGGCGGCGCGGCCTTTGCCTTTGTCATCACCCGCCTGCCTGTGGCTATGGAGCGCCTCCAGCCTTATCTGCTCGATTGGCAGGATCCGTTGGGCAGCGCCAATGACCAGCTCATACAGGGGTTGATCGCATTGGGCAGCGGTGGGCTTTTTGGCTTGGGGCCGGGCAACGGCCGGATGAAGTATCAATGGCTGCCGGCAGCACACACCGACAGTATCTTTGCCGTACTAGGCGAGGAGATGGGCCTGGTGGGATGCCTTGCCCTCATCGCGCTGTTTGGCTTGGTGGCTTATCGTGGGTTTCGGATCGCGGAAAAGGCGCCCGATGGGTTTGGCCGGCTGCTGGCCTGCGGTATCACCTGTTGGATCGTGTTCCAGGCGATGATCAACATCGCCGTTGTGACAGGGACCATGCCCTTTACCGGCATTGTCCTGCCGTTCATCAGTGTGGGCGGTTCGTCGTTGGTGACGTGCATGGTCGGCGTGGGGATTATGCTCAGCATCTCACGATCTTCCGACCATCCGGCACTCCAGGGGGCGACGTAGGATCGGGGGCCGATCCTCAGACGCGGGATGGATCCGATGAAGCTCGTGGTATCAGGGGGTGGAACAGGAGGACACGTCTACCCTGCCCTGGCAGTAGTCGAAGCGATGTTTGGGCAAGGAGAAACCAAGGCTGACGTGCTATGGGCCGGCAGCAAAGGTGGGATCGAAGAGGAGCTGGCCGCTCAGGCCGGCCTCCGGTTCGTAGGGTTGGCGGCCGGCGGCCTGAGGGGCATGGGTCCCCTGGCCAAGGTCCGCAACACCGCCCGGCTGGCTGGCGGTTTCTGGCAGGCATGGGGCCTCCTGGCCCGTTTCAAGCCGGATGTTGTGCTGAGCACCGGCGGCTATGCGTCGGCGGCGGTGACGCTGGCGGCATGGCTCAAGCAGATACCGGTGATGATCTACCTGCCCGACATCGCGCCCGGCCAGGCGATTCAGAAGCTGAGCCGGTTTGCAGCACGGATAGCCGTGACCAGCGAGGAATCACGCCGCTACTTTGACCGGAGCAAGGTGGTGGTCACCGGCTACCCGGTCCGATCGGAGATCTTGACATTGAGCCGGGCCGAGTCCCGGCAGAGGTTGGGCTTGGACCCACAGTCAAAGGTTCTGCTGGTTTTTGGCGGCAGTAAGGGAGCCAGGAGCATCAACCAGGCGCTGATGGCGGGGCTCAAGTCCCTGCTGCCCGTGTGCCAGGTGGTGCACATCAGCGGCCGGCTGGACGCAGAGTGGGTGACCGATGCAGCCCACGATCTGCCGGAAGCACTGCGGGAGCGCTACCACCATTATGACTATCTGCATGACATGCCCCTGGCGCTGGTCGCCGCCGATCTGGCCGTAGCCAGGGCCGGCGCTGCCACTTTGGGCGAATTCCCGGCCGCCGGACTTGCGGCCGTGTTGGTGCCGTATCCCTATTCCGGGCAACACCAGAACCTGAACGCGGATTATATGGCCAGGAACGGCGCGGCACGGGTTTTGCTCGACGCAGAATTGGGGGAAAAACTGGTACCCACCCTGCTGGAGCTGCTCGACGACGCGCCTTCATGGCAAGCGCTGGCGGCCATGCGGGAATCTGCCCGGTCTCTGGCCCGGCCAGAGGCTGCCGGGGCCATCGCCGGGCAGTTGCGTGCCCTTGCCCGACGTCCAAGGGATCGCGGGGCGATGGAGGTTGGATCATGATCCCAGTTGAGTATTTCTGGTTCGCCCTGATGTTTATGCTCGGCATCATAGGCGCCGTGCGCGGCCTGACGAAGGAACTGGGAGCGACGACGATCCTGACGCTCAGCCTGTTTGTGCTCAAGTTTGCCTGGAACCAGTTTTTGCCCACGATCACCACGCTTGCAGAGAGCGCCCCTCTCGGCCTGTCACTTGAAATGGTCAAGGCCATTGTCTTTTCGATCGCCATCGTTTTTGTGGCCATTATCTCATACGAGGGGATCGTCCTGCAGTTTCCATTCAAGGATTTGAAAGGGTTGGGTAAGGGTTTTTTTGGCTTCCTGGGCGGGCTGTTAAATGGTTATGTAATCATCGGGACGATATGGGACGTGTTTGCCCACGCCGATTATTTCGCGCCCAAGGCGTCGATTGTCAGCCAGTCGCTCACCTCGACCCACCAGGCCATTGTCCAGTTTTTGCCGGTCACGTTTGTAAACCAGTATATCCTGCTGGCGATCGGCATGGTTTTGCTGCTGGCGATCGTGATCAAGTAGGTCCAGTCATGGCGATCAATTTCCTTAGACCTGGGATGCGGGTACACCTGGTGGGCATTGGCGGCATCGGGCTGTCAGCGATTGCACGGGTGCTGCACGGATGGGGTTACCAGGTGTCAGGCTCGGACCGGCAGCCGTCGGCGCTGACGGAAACGCTGGCGGCGGAGGGGATGAGGATCTATGCCGGGCATCGGGCGGATCAGGCGGCAGGCGCAGAGGTGGTGGTCATGTCGTCGGCTGTGGCGGAGGACAATCCAGAGGTGGTAGAGGCGCGGCGGCGGGGGGTGCCGGTAGTAAAGCGCGATCGGTTCCTCGCGGAGCTGACGGCCGGGAAGATGACGATCGCAGTGGCGGGGACGCACGGCAAGACGACGACGAGCGCGATGATCGCCTGGATATTGGCGCAGGCCGGGCTCGATCCAACGTTCATCGTCGGCGGCGTGCTGCACAACCTGAGGACGAACGCACGAGCCGGCCACGGACGTCATTTTGTGATCGAGGCCGACGAGTACGACCGGGCTTTTCTGGGGTTGTGGCCACAGGTAGCAGTGATCACGGCGATTGAGCACGATCATCCCGACTGTTATCCGACGCTCGAGGAGATGCGAGACGCCTTTGCCAGGTTCGCGGCGCGGGTCGGAGCCGGTGGGCTGCTGATCGTGGGTGGCGAGGACGAGGAGGCGCGAGGGCTGGGGGAGACGTGGCGCAGGGTAGGAGGTCAGGCGGCGACGTTCGGCGTAGGCTTGCCCTGGGATTGGCGAGCAGAGCAGGTTCAGGTGGGTGTGGGCACGGTTCTTGAGGTGTGGCACGCCGGCCAGCGGCTGGGGAGGTGTGAGCTGGAGCTGCCGGGGCGGCACAACGCGCTGAACGCACTGGCGGCGCTAGCTGCCGCCGACGCGATCGGGGTTCCGTTCGAGGCGGCGGCGAGGGCGTTGGCCGAGTTCCAAGGCACGGCGCGCCGCTTTGAGCTAAAGGGGGAGGCAGGCGGGGTGACGGTGGTGGACGACTACGCCCACCATCCGACCAAGATCCGGGCCACGCTGGCAGCAGCAAGGGCCAGGTACCCGGGACAGGCTACCTGGGCTGTGTTCCAGCCACATACCTACAGCCGCACGGCGGTTCTGCTCGAGGAGTTTGGGACCGCTTTTGGCGATGCGGACCATGTGATGGTGACCGACGTCTATGCCGCCAGGGAGTCGGATACGTTGGGCGTGTCGGGGGCCGACGTGGCAGCGCAGATCGGGCGGAGCGGGCACCCAGATGTCAAGTATGTCGAAACGCTGGAGGGGGCGGCCGCTGCGGTGCTGGAGGGGGTCGAGCCCGGCGACGTGGTGCTGACGCTGGGGGCCGGCGATGGCTACCTGGCCGGCGAGTGGGTGCTGGACGAGCTGAAACGCCGAGGAGGTGGAAGGTGACTGTGCACGTAGACCCCCCTTCCCGACGGGCGCTAGATCGCCTGGCTGACCGTCTCAAGGAGGCGTTGGGTCCGGCGGCGGTACGCGCAGCAGAGCCGTTGGCCAACTATTCGACGATGCGCGTTGGCGGGCCGGCCGATCTGCTGGCGATCGCACTGGGCGGCGAAGCATTGCGCCAGGCGGTCGGGCTGGCCTGGGCGCATGGCGTGCCCTGCCAGGTGCTGGGCAGCGGTTCGAACATATTGGTCGGGGATGCCGGCATTCGGGGGGTGGTGGTATTGAACCGGGCCAGGGCAATGCACGTGACCAGAGCCATGGCCTGGGCTGAAAGCGGAGCAAGCTTTTCTGCCCTGGCGCGGCGGTGTGTGGTCCGCGGCCTGGCCGGCCTCGAATGGGCAAGTGGTATCCCTGGCACGGTGGGCGGCGCGGTGGCCGGCAACGCCGGCGCGTGGGGCGGCGATGTGGCTTCGACGCTGGTAAAGGCAACTATGCTCGAAGCGGATGGCTGTATTACGATCTGGCCGGCGGCGCGATTTGAGTATGGCTACCGGACGAGCATCCTCAAGCGGCAGACGGCGCGGCCGGCCGTGGTGCTGGAAGCCGAGTTTACAGTGCGGAAGGGCAACAGGGAGGAGCTGCAGGCGCGGGTGGCCGAGATATCGGCCCGTCGCAGGGCAAGCCAGCCGCGCGGGCCGTCGTGCGGGTCTGTGTTTAGGAATCCGCCTGACGATTATGCCGGGCGGCTGATCGAGGCAGCCGGGCTGAAGGGCCTGGAAAGCGGCCGGGCGCAGATCTCGCCCAAACACGCCAACTTTATCGTCAACTTGGGGGGAGCGACCGCCGCCGACGTCAAGGCGCTCATGGATCTGGCGCGCCAGAGGGTATGGGAGCAGTCTGGGGTGACGCTCGAGCCGGAGGTTGAGCTGCTCGGCGAGTGGTAAGTTAACACCCTAGCAATAGTGTTTTGAAATTTGCTAAATACTAGATATTGTGGTAGAATACTATATGGTGAAAAAGCTGCGGGTTGGCCTTATCTTTGGCGGACGTTCGGCTGAGCACGAAGTGTCGCTGATATCCGCCCAGGGCGTTATGCGGGCCATTGACAAGAAAAAGTACACAGTCGTGCCCATCGGTATCACGAAGGAAGGCCGCTGGCTGGCGTCGGGCGACCCGTGGCAGGCGCTCAGCTCGGGGGTAACGACCGAGAGCACCCCCGCTGCTCTACTAGCCGAGCCAACACAGCGCGGGCTGATGTGCCTGGAGGAGGGGGAAGAAGGGAATCGCCTGACGGCCGTCCTCCTCAGCCAGCTCGATGTTCTCTTTCCTGTTTTGCACGGTCCGTACGGTGAGGATGGCACCGTCCAGGGACTGCTGGAGCTGGCCGGCATCCCCTACGTGGGGGCTGGTGTGGCCGCCTCGGCGGTGGGCATGGACAAGGCACTTTTCAAAGATATCATGCGCGCCCACGACTTGCCAGTAATCCCCTACTTGGTCATCAAGCGCCAGGCTTGGGACCAGCAGCCAGAGGCGGTGTTGGAGCGGATCGAGGCCGAGATCGGTTATGCGGCTTTTGTCAAACCGGCCAACCTCGGCTCCAGCGTCGGCATTTCCAAGGCGCACAACCGGCCGGAACTGCGCGTGGCGCTCGACGAGGCCGCCCGCTACGACCGCAAACTGGTGGTCGAGATGGCTGTGGACGCCAGGGAGATAGAGGTGAGCGTATTGGGCAATGACCAGCCGGTCGCCAGCGTGCCCGGCGAGATCGTGCCCTGTAATGAGTTCTATGACTATGCGGCCAAGTATATCGACCAGGGCTCGGAGCTGTTGATCCCGGCGCCGATCTCACCCGAGACGGCAGAGCGGGCGCGGCAACTGGCGATCCAGGCGTTTCTGGTCATCGATTGCGCCGGCATGGCCCGCGTTGATTTTTTACTGGACCGCCCCAGCGGCAAGCTGTACCTTAACGAGATGAATACCATACCGGGGTTTACGCCGATCTCTATGTTCACAAAGCTATGGGAAGCAACCGGAGTGTCCTACACCGATCTAATCAGCCGGCTGATTGACCTGGCGCTCGAGCGGCACGCCGACAAGGGCCGTTCGGCCACCTCGTACCAGTTGGCCGGCAAGGCGCTGCCCTGACCCGAGCGGGGGAGAGTCACTGACGTGCGCATCGACTTGAGGGAGCAGGAAAAGAGACAGCGGAAGCGGCGGCGGTCGCGCCTGACGCCGCGCCAGGGCGAATCCACCTTTGGCTTTGATATCGCGGTCGCCCAGCCACAGGTCCAATCCCGGCGAGGGGTACGGTCCTCGCCCACAAAGAGGGCTCGCTCACAGGTCAAGCGCCAACCCAAGCCGGATTCGACCCCAGCTCGCCGGCCGATCCGGTGGTCGATTGTCCTGCTCAAGGCGCTGGCGTTGTTAATCCTGGTTGGATCGGTTGGGCTGGTCGTCTATGGCTTTACGGCTCCGGACTTTTATGTCTACAGCGCCGGGATTTCAGGGGCGCATCACCTCAAGGCCGAGGATATCTATATGGCGGCAGGCATTCACGAGCAGAGCATTTTCTGGATCCGGCCTAGCCGGGTCAAAGAGGCTCTCAGCCAGGTGAATGGGATCAAATCGGTGCACGTGAGCTGCGGCCTGCCGGCCCGGGTGAGCATCACGGTGGAAGAGCGGGAGCCGGCAGTGATGTGGCGGCTGTTGGCACAGGAGAGGGATTGGTGGCTGGACGAGGAGGGCGTGGTCTTGCCCTACCACGGCGACGTGAACAACACGATCTTTGTGGTGGACTCGAGCACACCCCGATTGGGCGAAGGGGATCGGATCAAGCCGGATGGAGCAGTGGCGTCGGTTTTGCAGCTGGCTGCGGCGCTGCCCCAGGTGAAGGTCTTTTTCTACCAGGCGGACCAGGGGTTTAGTTTCATGTTCAAGCCGGCGGACGGCGTTCAGGAGTGGCCTGTGTTGATCGGAACGAGTGAGGATCTGACGCACAAGATCCAGATCCTGCAAGCGCTGACCGAATACCTGGCGGCGCGGAATATCCGGCCCCGCTACATAGACGTGCGTTGGGCTGACCATCCCGTCTATGGAGCGCCAGAGGGCCAGAAGACAGGCCGAAGCAACTGAGCTTATGGATGTGGGATAAAGAAGGTGGCTGAACCAACGACTATTGTCGGCATCGACGTAGGCACAACCAAAATATGCACACTGGTGGCCGAGCTGCACGAAGACGGCCAGCCGCGCATCATCGGCGTGGGCACTGCTCCGGCGCGCGGCCTGCGCAAAGGCGTCGTGATCAACGTGCACGAAGCAACGGAGGCGATCCAGGCCTCGGTGGCCAAGGCCGAGCGGATCTCGGGCTACAAGATCACGAGCGCCTGCGTGGGCGTGGGCGGGGGCCATGTCCAGGCTATCAACAGCCGGGGTGTGGTTGGCATCTCGCGCGCCGAGCGTGGCATTACGCCGTCGGATATCGAGCGGGCGTTGGACGCAGCCCGGGCGATCGCCATCCCCCACAACCGGGAGATTATCCATACGATCCCGCGGGGGTATATGGTCGACGGGCAGGAAGGGGTCAAGGACCCGATCGGGATGCAGGGCATTCGGCTGGAAGTAGAAGCCCACATTGTGACCGGCGCATCTACTTCGGTCAGCAACCTGGTCAAGTGCGTGCGCGACGGCGGCATCGAGATCGACGACCTGATCCTTCAGCCGCTAGCTTCAGGTGAGGCGGTGCTGAAGGAGTCAGAGCGGGAGATGGGTGTGGTGCTGGCCGACATCGGCGGCGGCACAACCGACATTGCGATCTTTATCGACGGGAGTATCTGGCACACAGTGGTTTTGGGCACTGGCGGCGAGCATCTGACCCGCGACGTGGCGGTCGGGCTGCGCACGCCGTTCAGCACCGCCGAAGAGCTCAAGATCAAGTATGGCAATGCCATGGCGGCTTCGCTGCCGGTCGACGAGCTGATCGAGATTACGTCGTTCGGCGACGGGGCGCGGCAGGCGATCTCGCGCCGGCAACTGGCGGAGGTGATCGAAGCGCGGGCCGAGGAGATCTGCACTCTGATCCTGCGCGAGATCAAGCGCTCAGGGTACGACGGCCTGCTGGCAGCCGGCCTAGTTCTGTGCGGCGGTTCAGCCGACCTGGCCGGAATCAAAGAGCTGGCCGGCCAGGTTCTGCAACTGCCGGTCCGCGTTGGCAGCCCTCATGACCTTCAGGGGCTGACCGACGTGCTGGAGAGCCCAGCCTACGCGACGTCAGTGGGTCTGATCCTGTGGGGTATGCGCTATGGGCGACAAGTGGGTGAGGCGGGGTCCAAGCCCAGGCGCCCGCCGAGCCTCTTATGGCAAAAGATACGGGAATGGTTCCGGGCGTTTCTGCCCGGGTAGGAACAGGAGGGGTAAATGTCACAGAAATCGATTTCAGACACGGAGAACTTTGCCCGCATCAAGGTGCTGGGTGTGGGCGGCGGCGGCAGCAACGCCGTCAATCGGATGATGGAAGAGGGTCTGCGCGGCGTCGAGTTTATTGCCATCAACACCGACGCCCAGGCGCTGATGCAGTCGAATGCACCCACCCGGGTACGCATCGGCGACAAGCTGACCAAAGGTCTGGGCTCGGGCGGCAAGCCGGAGGTTGGCGCCAAGGCGGCGGAGGAGTCGAGCGATGATCTGTACGAGGTGATCGACGGCGCCGACATGGTGTTCATCACCGGCGGGATGGGCGGTGGCACCGGAACGGGCGGCGCCCCGATCATCGCCCGCATTGCCAAGGAGACGGGAGCACTGACGATCGGCGTCGTGACCAAGCCGTTCTCGTTCGAGGGCAGCCAGCGCAGGACGCTCGCCGAAGAGGGGATCAACAAGTTCAAGGAATGCGTTGACACCCTCATCGTCATCCCCAACGACCGGCTGTTGGCGATCATGGACAAGAAGGCCAGCCTGAAGCAGGCGTTCTCGGCTGCCGACGAGGTGCTGCGCCAGGGTATCCAGGGCATCTCGGAACTGATCACGGTTCCGGGGCTGATCAACCTGGACTTTGCCGACGTGCGGACCATCATGGCCGAAGGCGGGGCAGCGCTGATGGCCATCGGTCATGGCGAAGGCGAGAACAAGGCGGCAGTGGCAGCGGAAAAGGCTGCGGCCAGTGCGCTGCTGGACGTGACTATCGACGGCGCGCGCGGTATCCTGTTCAACATCACCGGTGGCCCTGACCTGACCTTGTTCGAGGTGAACGAGGCTGCGGAGATGATCCGCAAAACGGCGCACCCGGAAGCCAACATCATCTTTGGCGCTGTCATCGACGAGGCGATGGAAGACAAGATCCGGATCACGGTCATCGCCACCGGCTTTGACACAGCCGGTCAGCAGCGGCCTGTGGTGATGCGCCCCGCGATGGCGGTGCCTGCTGCAACCAAGGTTGTCGCGCCGCGGGCAGTTCCTATGCCTGCCGAGTTCCCGGCTCGCATACTGGAGCCCGATAACCTGGACGTCCCGGCTTTTCTGCGGCACAACAGGTAAGCAGCATTACCGCCGGGATCGCGGCATTCACGGTCCTGTGCTCTAAACTCGGGCCGACAGCTTGGGGAAGCGCGGCCGGGCTAGGGCTCCTCGTCGCCTGGACGAGGAGCCCCGTCCCGGCTGGGCGTAGGCTGCGGCCCGGCAACTGCTAAGCGGAATCTACCGGGATGGGGTATGCCCCAGGCCCGAGCCGCTGTGTCCACCTAAAACGGTCCATATTCGGCTATCCCGCCCCCCTTGAACAGAAGAGGGCATGCCGTTCAGCCCTAGGTTAAAATTCTTGGCACAGTCCCACCCCGGACGTTTGAGCTTTGCACTGTGCGGCGGTCTGTGGTATATTAAGTCGCGCCAAGCTGAGACATAGCTACCACATGTTGTAGACCAGATCATAGCCGATACAAGATCTTGTATTTCAACCTAGAGGCGTGTGGCAGGACGGAAAGCGCCGACAAGGCGTTTCTCTTACCATCTCGGGTAACTGTAACACAAGTACTGAGGTGCCGGCCTGTTGGAGCCGGTGGAGTTGAGCGATGAAATGTCCTTTCTGTGCTTCGACCAGTTCACGGGTCATCGACACGCGCGACGCTGAAGGCGGCATCCGCCGCCGCCGGGAATGCGAGGAGTGTGGGCGCCGCTTTACCACGTACGAGCGGGTCGCTCCGCTGCGCCTGATGGTCGTCAAGCGGGATGGGCGGCGCGAGCCGTTCGACCGCATCAAGATCGTGAACGGCATCCAGACCGCCTGCGCCAAGCGGCCAGTCGAGACGGAAGCGATCGAGGAGCTGGTCGGCGGGATCGAACAGGAACTGTACCACCGGGGCACCCGTGAGATTACCAGCCGCGAGATCGGCGAGATGGTGATGCTTGGCCTGCGCAAGCTGGACGACGTGGCCTATATCCGCTTTGCGACCATCTATCGCCACTTTGCGGACGTAGATGACCTGGCCGAAGAGATCGAGCAATTGGTCGAGCGCCGGCAGAGGGAGGAGATCTCGAAGGCGCAGCTAAAGCTGGACCTGTAAAAGAGGACCGGGGTAGCCATGGCGATCCGAACGGCCAGCGACTGCTTCTCATATGCTCTGCTGCAATCCACATTTGGCACCGTGGGGCTTGTATGGGAAGAGACGGGAGAAGGACCGCAGGTACACAAGGTTTTTCTACCGCGAGACCAGACGCCAACAGAGCAGGCGATCAAGACCACGTTCGTGGGCGCCCGCCCGCTGTCATGCCCAGAAATCGCGACCCTGGGGGAATGGATCGGCCGTTTCCTGGACGGGGAGGATGTCATTTTTCCGCTAAAGATGCTTGCTTTGGAAACACGCCGGCCGTTCCAGCGGCGCGTTCTCCTGGCCGAATATCAAATCCCGCGCGGCTGGGTCAGCACTTACGGCCGGATCGCCACGAGCTTGGGATCTCCCGGGGCTGCCAGGGCGGTCGGCAACGCCCTGGCACACAACCCGTTTCCGATCTTGATCCCCTGCCACCGGGCGATCCAATCAGGCGGCAGGTTGGGAGGCTTTCAGGGCGGCGTGGAGTTGAAGCGGGCGCTGCTCGAGCTTGAAGGGGTCGAGTTTTCGCCAACAGGCCAAGTCGTAACGGACAGAGTATACTATTAGGGAACCGCCATGCCCCTCATGGGACCAAGGGGGGCAAGGATGTCGGGCATGGGAGGCCCGGCCAGCTATTTTGCAAGGAGCAAGTCATGCCGGATCATTCCGACGCCATACCTGTAGATCCACCACCCGATCTCCAGGCTGACATACATCTAAACGACAACGCTATGACGGTGCTGCGCCGGCGTTACTTGCTGCGCGGCCTGGACGGTGAGCCGATTGAGACGCCAGCGCAGATGTTCTGGCGGGTGGCCAGCGTCGTCGCCGCGCCCGATGCCGAATACGGCGAGGATCCGCAGGCCGCAGCGCGGGCTTTTTACGACCTGCTGACCTCGTTCCGCTTTATGCCCAACTCGCCCACTTTTACCGGAGCCGGGACGCCGCTCGGGCAATTGGCTGCCTGTTTCGTCCTGCCGATCAAGGACGACATGGGCCGCGATCCGGCGGGCATTTTTTCCACGCTGCGCGTGGCCGCCCTGATTCAGCAGACCGGGGGCGGCAATGGCTTTTCCTTCTCCCAATTGCGGCCCAAGGGAGCACGGGTGAACACCAGCAGGGGCCTGGCCACCGGGCCGGTCGGCTTTTTGCGGGTCTATGACAAGGCCTTTGGCGAGATCGCCCAAGGAGGCACACGCCGCGGGGCAAACATGGCCGCCCTGCGCGTCGATCACCCCGACATCCTGGAGTTCATCCGCTGCAAGAGCGTTGAAGGCGACATCTCTAACTTTAACGTTTCGGTGGGCATTACCGACGTGTTTATGCACGCCGTAGAGGCCGACGGGGAGTATGACTTGATCAACCCCCAGGACGGCAGCGTCTGGAAGCGGTTGCCCGCCCGGCAGGTGTTCGCCGAGATTGTCAAGCAGGCCCACAGCAACGGCGAACCGGGCGTCCTGTTCCTGGATACGGCCAACCGGTCCAATCCTGTGCCGCACCTGTATGAACTGGAGGCGACTAACCCCTGCGGCGAGCAGTGGCTGGGGCCCTACGAGAACTGCTGCCTGGGCTCGGTCAACCTGGCCCAGCATGTCACCCCAGATGGCGGCGTGGACTGGCCCAAGGTCCAGGAAACGGTCGAGACGGCCACCCGCTTCCTGGAAAATGTGGTGGACGCCAACAGGTATGTACCTGCCGTGCCCGAGATAGAGGAGTCGGCACGCCGCTGCCGGCGCATCGGACTGGGGATTATGGGGCTGGGCGATCTGATGTTCCAAGCCGGCGTCCGCTACGGTAGCCCGGAAGGTGAAGAGTTCGCAGCCCAGGTCATGGAGTTCATCCGCTACCACACAATGCGCACCAGCATCGAGCTGGCCCAGCGGCGCGGTCCCTTTCCGGCCCTGGCAGGCAGCATCTACGACCCCAAGAACCTGACGTGGCAGCCGCCTACCCCCCTGTCGCCCTACCGGCTTGATTTTGGCCGCCCGATCCTGGACTGGGACGAAATCGTGTGCGGCATTCAACAACACGGCATCCGCAACGCCGCACAGACGACGGTTGCCCCGACCGGGACGATCAGCACCGTCGCCGGCTGCGAGGGTTATGGCTGCGAGCCGGTGTTCGCCCTGGCCTATATTCGCTACTTCAAGGACGGCGACACCGACGTGGAGCTGACCTACGCCAGCCCGCTCTTTGCCCAAGCCTTGGAAAAGGCCGGCCTGGACGAGCTGACCCGCCAACGGATCGTCTACAAGGTGACCATGACCGGCAGTTGCCAGCAGGTCGCCGAGGTCCCGGAGGAGATCCGGCACATCTTTGTCGTGGCCAATGACGTGACTGCCGAAGAGCACGTCCGGATGCAAGCTGCCATCCAGGCTTTCGTAGACAACAGCATCTCCAAGACGGTCAATTTCCCGGCGACCGCCGCCGCCGACGACGTGGCTCACGCCTACCAGGTGGCCTGGCGGTTGGGCTGCAAGGGCCTGACAGTGTACGTCACCGGGTCGCGGGAGAAGGTGGTGCTGGAGACGCAAAAGACGAAACAGGCCAAGAACGGCAACGGCGACGACAGCCAGCCGGTCAAGCCCCGGCCGGCTATCCTGCACGGCGTGACTTATCGCACGCCGACGCCGCTCGGCACCGCCTTTATCACTATCAACGAGAACGGCAACAGCGAGCCGTTCGAGGTATTTGCCCAGGTAGGTAAGGCAGGCTCGGATACGGCCGCCGTGGCCGAGGCGATCGGGCGGTTGATCAGCCTGGCGTTGCGAATGCCGTCGCCGCTCACCTCGCAGGAGCGGCTGACCGAGGTGATCGACCAGATGGTCGGCATCGGCGGAGGGCGGCCGCTGGGCTTTGGCCCCAATCGCGTCCGGTCGCTGCCCGACGCCATTGCCCAGGTGCTGGCCCGCCACATCGCCCGGCTGGAAGCGGAGCAGCCGCCGGAGCAGCTATCGCTGCCGATCCCAGCGGCAAGGCAGGAGGCCGATCTGTGCCCCGATTGCGGCCAGGCCACATTTGTGGCCATGGAGGGCTGCCGGAAGTGCCTGAACTGCGGGTACAGCGAGTGCTGATCCTTTCATAGCTACGTTTTGCGCACAATTTGGCCCTCAAGGTTTTGGGTGCTATAATAACGCCCATGTTACGGCGACTGGTCCGCGGCCTACTGGCCGTTATGGGCATCCTGTTCCTGGCGGCTGTTGCCGCCTTTTTGGTTCTGTGCTGGCAGATCAACCGCACCGGCTCATCCGATGAGGCTCAGCCTGCCGATGTGATCGTGATCCTGGGCGCCCGCGTCGAGGCCGATGGGCAGGCTGGTCCCGATCTACGGGTGCGCACCCTGCACGCGGTGAGCCTGTACCGGCAGGGGCTGGCCCCGTACCTGATCTGCACCGGCGGCTACCAGGACGACCGGCTGTCGGCCGCCGCCGTTGCCTGCAAGCTGGCGGTATCCGAGGGGGTGCCCCAGGAACGGGCGCTGCTGGCCGACGGCTCGATGACGACCGGCGAGGACGCGGTCAGCACCCGGGATCTGGTCTTGGCCCACGGCTGGCGTACAGCCATCCTGGTCAGCCATCCACTGCACCTGGAACGGGCCCGCATCCTGTTCGAAGAGCAGGGCATCACCGTCTACTCCAGCCCGACCAGCACCGACCTGGCGGCGATCCCGCTGGAAACGCGCGCCTGGCTGACGCTTCGCGAGGCGGTCGGCATTGTCTGGATCGGCCTGGAAAAGGTGGGGGTGCCTTATGATTGGACGATACGGCTGAGCAAGTGGGTATATGGCGCGGCGGTATCGCCCGACGAGGAGTATGGCCTTGCTCCGCCGAACTAATAACGGGTTGGTCACCTACCACTTTCAGCGGCTGACAGCCGAGGGTTTGGTCCACGCCATATTCATCCGGTTGGGTGGGGCCAGCCGCGAGCCGTTCGCCACGTTGAACGTGGGCCGCAGTGTGGGCGACGACCAGGCAGCCGTGGCCCACAACCTGGCCCGCATCTATGCCAGCCTGGGCCTCACCCCCGAGCAGGTGGCGACGGCCCACCAGGTTCACAGCAACCGGGTGGCAGTAGTCACAGCGCAAGATGGCGGGCAGGTTGTGCCGGCGACCGACGCGCTAACCACAGACACGCCCGGCCTGGCGCTCCTGCTGCGCTTTGCCGACTGCCAGCCGATCCTCCTCTACGATCCGGCCCGCCACGCCTTGGGGTTGGTTCACGCCGGCTGGCGGGGACTGGCCCAGGGGATCGCCCGCCGCGCCGTGGAGACGATGCAGAAAGCGTTTGGCACCAACCCCTCTGACTTGCTCGCCGGCCTGGGGCCGGCCATTGGCCCGTGCTGTTACACGGTGGGCGACGACGTCGCCTCAGCGCTGGGCTATGCCCTGCCCGACTGG
The DNA here is from genome assembly GCA_016926595.1 of Anaerolineae bacterium. Next base: position 13,617 of record JAFGOG010000063.1, on the reverse strand, counting down.
CGGAAGGTGATAGCCCTCGATCCATCAGGCGCGGGCTGGCGCCTGGATCTGCCGGCGGCCAATGCCCAACAGCTCGCCGCTGCCGGCGTCCGGGCCCGCCGGATGGAGCAGGCCGGGCTGTGCACCGCATGCCACCATGACGAATTCTTTTCCCACCGGGCCGACAACGGGCAGACCGGGCGTTTTGCCGCCGTCGCCTGCCTGCCGGCCGGGGATCAGGCTCACATCCGGTCAGCCGAGGCACAGCCACACCAAGAGAGGCATGATCGGGAAGCGGCCATAGCCGATACGCTGCAGCCGCCCGGGCTGCCGGGATTTAGCGAACTGCTGGGAGGAACTGATGACTGACCTAGAAAGCAACCTGCGTTCGGTTCAGGAGCGGGTCGCCGCCGCTGCGCGCCGGGCGGGACGCGACCCAGCCGAGATCACCCTGGTGGCGGTAAGCAAGGGTCAGCCGATCAGCACTATCCACGCTGCCTATGACCTGGGGCTACGCCACCTAGGCGAGAATCGCGCCGACGAGGCCGCACTCAAAACCGGCGACCTGCCCACCGACATTACCTGGCACATGATTGGCCACGTGCAGAGCCGGCAGGCCAGGCAGGTCGCGTCGCTGTTCGACACCGTCCATTCGGTGGACAGCGCCAAGCTGGCCCGGCGTCTGAGCCGTTTTTGCGGCGAGCAGGGCAAGCGCTTGCCGATCCTGCTGGAGATCAACGTCTCAGGCGAAGCGAGCAAGTATGGATTCGCGGCAGACCAGTGGCCAGGCGACGACGTCCAGCGGGAGACGCTGCTGGCCGCCATCCAGGAGATCGCCACCCTACCTGACATAGAGATCCAGGGATTGATGGCCATGGCCCCGATCGTGGCCGACGCAGAACAGGCCCGGCCGGTTTTTGCCCGGTTACGGCGCATGCGCGATGAACTAGCTGCTATTTTCCCGCAGGTGACCTGGCGCCACCTGTCAATGGGCATGACGGACGATTTCGAGGCGGCGATCGAAGAGGGCGCCACCCTAGTACGGGTGGGGCGCGCTATCTTTGCCCCCGATGCACCGGCGTGGTGCCAAATTCCCAGGCCAATTGCCGAGGAGGATCGATAGTCGAATGTTAACATTAATCTGGATCATCAACTTGATCTTTGGAGTCTATGAGTTTCTGATTCTGATCCGGGTTCTCCTGTCCTGGGTCAACGTCAGCCCCTATCACCCGCTCGTCCGGATCCTGTATGGCCTGACCGACCCGCTGCTCAAGCCTTTGCAGCGGATCATCCCGCCCATCGGCGGCGCACTCGACATCAGCCCGATAGCGGCTCTTATCCTGCTGTACATTGTCCAGCGCGTCCTCATCAGCTTGCTCATATAAGGGGCCGGGGCATCGACAGATGATACGCATCACCTCGCAAGAAGGCGGGGTCACTTTGCCGGTCAAGGTTGTGCCCCGCGCCAGCCACAACGAGATCGCCGGTGTCCAGGGGGAGGCGATCCGGGTCCGGCTGACCGCTCCGCCGGTAGAGGGGGCGGCCAACAAGGCGCTCGTCAGGTTCCTGGCAGAGACTCTGAAGGTGCCCGAGCGCGACATCGAGATTGTGGCCGGCCACAAGGGGCGCCAGAAGGTGGTGCGCGTGTCAGGCCTGCCGGCTCATGAGCTGGAAGCGCGCCTCAGGCAGTACCTGTCTTTGACCTAGACGGGAACTATCCGGGCTCCTACACCGTCTTTACAGCGACTATCAGTTCGACAGAATGAGGGAGGTTTTACCGTGATCGTAAATCGGTTTAGCTCGATATTGCTTGGCGCGCTGGCAGCCGCGAGTCTGCTCCTGGCAGCCTGCGGCCCGGCGGCTACGCCGTCCCAGAGCGAGTCGCCGCTGAGCACGCCGACTGCCAGCCAGCCCACCCCTATCATCACCGAGCCGACCCCGGCTGTGGGCGAGCCGACCGTACCGCCAGAGGCCGCCGAGATTGCGCTGGTCAAAGAGGACCTGGCCCAGCAGCTAAAGATCCCGGCTGAGCAGATCCACGTCGTCAGCGTCAGGGCCGTGGACTGGCGCGACACCAGTCTGGGCTGCCCCAAGCCAAACATGTTCTACGCCGAGGTCATCACCCCCGGCTTTGAAATCATTCTTGAGGCCAACGGCCAGGAGTACACCTACCACACCGGCGGCGGCAACTATGTGCAGTGTGAGGACGGGCTGCCGGTCGAGGGACCGACTGCGCCGACCAGTGCAGATCTGAGCCCGGAAGCGGCCGCCCTGGTCGACAAGGCCAAGCAGGACTTGACCGTGCGGGCGGGCGTTTCGGCCGGCGACATTGTCGTCAGGTCGATCCAGGCGGTCGAATGGCGTGATGGCAGCCTGGGCTGCCCGGAGCCAGGCATGAACTATATCATGATGATCACCCCCGGTTACCTGATCATGTTGGAGGCCAAAGGGCAGGCGTACGAGTACCACGCCAGCCTGAACAACGTGGTCTGGTGTAAAGAGCCAAAGGCACCCTACAGCATAGGACCAGCTCCATAAAGCCGGCGTGAAGATAGCAGGCCGAGTCCAATCGTCCCATGCCTTTTTGACATCTTTGGGCGTACGTGGTATACTATTGCCAACTGAATAGCGGCTGACCGAGGTGCCTCGCTGCCCGGATGCACGAGGCCCAAGGGGGGAAGCCGGTGAGAGTCCGGCACTGTCCCGCAACTGTAACCTGGTTCAGGCCAGGAAGTCAGGGTACCCGCCCCGGCCACGCCCTACGGACCTTCGTGGTAAAGGGGGTAGGCGCATGGGCTACGGACCATGACCCACCCCTTGCCGAGAGGCAAGGGGTTTGCATTTAAGAAGTAATGCCCTAACCACCAGGTTGGGGCATTTTTCGTGGAAAAATCGACAAGAGAGGAAGAGAAATGCAGAAACAGATCGTGATAGTAACCCTTGTGGTGGCAGCCGTGCTAGCTGCCGCTGCACCGGCGCTGGCCGCCATCGACACGACGGCCGCACTGGAATACTTGAGGACGCAGCAAAACGCCGACGGCGGCTTTGGCAGCGGCTTTAGCCCCGACAGCTCTTTGTCATCGACGGCCGATGCTGTGCTGGCCATCGTAGCTACCGGCGGCGATCTGGCCGCCTTTGACAAGGGCGGCAACACACCCTTGACCTACCTGGCCGCTCAGGCGCCATCGGCTGCCGCCGGCGGCGACCTGGCCAAGCTGATCCTGGCGGCAACGGCTGCCGGCGAAAACCCGCGCCAGCTTGGGGGGGTGGACTCGGTGGCCAAGTTGGAAGCGCTGATCGGCGCTGACGGCAGGATCGGAGGCGCCACCGATACGTTTTTCGGGCACTGTCTGGCTGTACTGGCGCTCAAGAGCGCCGAACGGCCGATTCCGGCTGCGGCGGTGGATCTGATCAAGACCGCCCAGCAGGCAGGCGGGGGTTGGGCCTGGGACGGTTCGGCGGCGACGGCTGCCGACACCAACACTACCGCCGTGGCCGTGCAGGCGCTGGCCGCGGCCGGCGAGGCGCCAGCCAGCAAGGCGATAGCCCAGGCGCTGAGCTATTATCAGGGCATCCAGAACGAAGACGGCGGCTGGCCTTACCAAAGCCCATCCAGCTTTGGGACAACCACCGACGCCAACTCGACGGCAGTGACGATCCAGGCGATCCTGGCTGCCGGTCAGGATCCAGCGGGCGCGGAGTGGACCACCGCCACGGGCCAGATGCCGGTTGCCGCCCTGGAGGCGCTCCAGAATCCGAGCGGGGCCTTTGCCTGGCAAGCGACAGTAAGCGACGACAACCTGCTGGCGACGGTCCAAGCACTGCCGGCCTTGGCCGGAAAACCGTTCCCGCTGGCGACGATCGACGTGGGGCCTGCCGCCGCTCCGCCGCCGCCGGACACGATACCTGTAACCGGCGGGCCGGCGATGAACCTGGCCCTGCCGCTGATCCTGACCGGGCTGGGGCTTGCGTCAGGCGGCTATGCGCTGCGGCGCAAAAGATGAATGTGAGCTTGAACAGATCTGGCAGATCCCCCCGGAGGATCCCGATCAAACAGGAGCGGGCGTGGAAGCGGACCTGCCAGGTCTGGCTCAAGGTCTTGGCCTTGTGGGCCGGGGTTCTCATGGCTGCGCTGTTAGGGCCAAATCTGGCTTGGGCAGACGAGCCCAATCGCGCCGGACTGGTCGTCCAGTTCGCAGACGGACAGACCAAGACGGTCTGCGTCGAGTTCGAGGGAGAAGCGATCACGGGCGCTGACCTGCTGACCCGGTCGGGCCTCGACGCAGTCGTCGATCCATCCAGCGGCATGGGGATCATCGTGTGCCAGATCGAGGGCCAAGGCTGTGACTATCCGGCCGAGGCCTGCTTCTGCCAATGCTCGGGCAGCGGCACGTGCGCCTATTGGAACTATTTCTACCGGGAGCCGGGGCAGGACGGTTGGACCTATGCCACACTGGGGGTGCTGCGGCACAAAGCCAGGCCCGGCTCGGTCGAAGCGTGGGTATGGGGCGACGGCGGCACGCCACCGGCCGCCGATCTGACCTTTGAAGCGGTGTGCCCCTCGCCCACACCGGCCGTCACACAGGCTGCGACCAGCATGCCACAAGAAACGGCCCCGCAGGTGGAGGCTGCCACCAGTATGCCAAGCCCAGAACCGGCCCAGACGCAGCGGGTTGAGATGCCGACTGCCGTGGCAACACCCTCGCCCTCAGGAGAAGGTCCCGGCCCGGAAGGCCGGGAAGGCGCCTCCAGCTACTGGCTGTTCGGCGGTCTGGTTCTGATCCTGGCGTTTGGCGGCGCCCTTGTCTGGTTGAGGACCAGGAAATAGGCCTGGTAACGGTTATTGTCGCATGTTTCACACGCTGACCTCGGTGCTCTGGCTCGTCGCGGCGGCTGTGCCGGCCTTTACCCTGCACAATCCGCTATACCTGGTCCTGATCGTGGGAGCGAGCTGGATCGTGTACTTGGGCCTTGGACGGGCATCACCTACCGGCCGCAGTTGGGGCACGTTCGTGAAGATCGGCGTCCTGTTCGTGGCCGTGGCCGTGGCATTCAACGCCCTGTCGAGCCACTTTGGGACGCTGGTTCTGTTTCGCCTGCCGGAAACCTGGCCGATCGTCGGCGGGCCGATTACACTGGAGGCAGCCATCGCCGGGGCGGTCAACGGCCTTGGACTGCTGACCATCCTGGCCGTGTTTGCGACCTTTAACGCCGTAGTAGACCACTATCAACTGCTGCGAGCGACGCCTGCCTTTGCCTTGCAGGTCGGCACTGTTGTCTCGATCGCCATCACCTTTGTGCCGCAGATGGTTCTCAGCGCGGCGGAGATCCGCCAGGCGCAGCGGATACGCGGCCATCGTTTCCGGGGCATCCGCGACCTGCTGCCACTGGTCATGCCGCTACTGGCGACCAGCCTGGAACGGGCGATCCAGCTAGCCGAGACGATGGAGGCGCGTGGCTTTGCCACGGTGCTAAACCCAGGTTCCAAGGAATCGGCCCGCCTGCGCATCATAGTGACGCAGATGGGCCTGTTGGCCACGCTCTTGGGGCTGCTGACCGGCCTGTTCCTGCTTACCTTCGCGCCTGGGGGAAGCGCCTGGGGCTGGGGGCTGCTCATCCTGAGCGGAGGGGGGATGGGAATGGTTCTGTGGTGGCAGGGCCGGCAGGTGCGGCGCACCCGTTACCGCCGCACCCACTGGCAGGGCCACGACACCGCGGTGGCGATCGCCTGCGCGATCGTCCTTGCGACCGTCATCGCCGGCAAGCTAGCCGCCCCGCAAACACTGGCGTACAGCCCATATCCGCCCAACTCACTGCTGCCGCCGTTCAACCCGTACGTCGGGGCAGCCGTTCTGCTTTTAGCACTGCCGGCCGCAACTCGGCAGGTCAGCGCATCGAAAAATGAGCGAGCCACTGAATCAGATGGAATACAGCAATGATCAGCTTTGACCGTGTGACCTATCGTTATCCCGGCACCCAGGCGCCTGTCCTGCAGGAGCTGTCGTTCGACGTCGAAGAGGGGGAGTTTCTGTTGGTGATGGGGCCATCCGGCTCGGGCAAATCGACCCTGCTTCGCTGCCTGAACGGGCTGGTACCCCACTTTTATGGAGGGACCATCAACGGCCGGGTGCAGGTGGCGGGCCGCGATCCGATAGCGCTCGGCCCGCGGGGCATGGCCGATGCTGTCGGGTTTGTGTTCCAGGACCCCGAAGCCCAGTTCATCGTAGACAAGGTTGAGGACGAGATCGCCTTTGCCCTGGAGAACGCGGCGATCGATCCGCTGCTGATGCGCAAACGGGTTGAAGAGGCACTGGATCAGCTCGGCATCGCTCACCTGCGCAGCCGTTCCGTCAACACGCTGTCGGGCGGCGAGCGGCAGCGGGTGGCGATCGCGGCGGTCATGACACTCCAGCCGCGTATCCTGGTCCTAGACGAACCCACTTCACAGCTCGATCCCCAGGCCGCGGAGGAGGTACTCGATGGCCTAGTCAAGCTTAACCAGGACTTGGGCCTTACAGTGATCCTGTCGGAACACCGCCTGGAGCGGGTGATACAGCACATAGACCGGATTTTGTACCTGCCCGGCGACGGCCAGCCCCCCATCGTGGGCGATCCGCGCACCGTGCTGGGCCAGGTGAGCCTCACTCCCCCGTTGGTCACACTGGCCAAAGCGCTCGGCTGGTCGCCGCTGCCGCTGACGATCAAAGAAGGGCGCCAGTTTGTCAAGCAGCAAGGGGCTCGGGAGCAGAGGAGCAGAGGGGCAGAAGAGCAAGGGGCAGGTACGCAAGTTTCCGTCCCAACATCCACCAACGTGCGGAGGGCGCCTGTCATTTCGGTGGAAGGGCTGAGCTTTTCGTACAATGGACACCGGGCGCTGAGCGATGTGTCGCTCGAGGTTGGGCAGGGCGAATTCGTAGCGGTGATGGGCCGCAACGGGGCGGGCAAAACGACCCTGCTCATGCACCTGGTCGGCCTGCTCAAGCCGAACCTGGGCCGGGTGCGGATTTTGAGCGCGCGATCACCGGCCGCGCTGGACACACGACAGGCAGCGATCGACGAGATCATCCGGGTGGTAGGTTACGTGCCGCAGAACCCCAACGCGCTGCTCTTTAGCGACACGGTTCGTGAAGAGATAGCCTTCACCCGGCGCAACCACGGGCTGCTACAGGTTGACGATACTGTCCTGCTGGAACACCTGGGGCTGGCTGCCCACGCCAGCCGCTACCCACGCGACTTGAGCGTAGGGGAGCGGCAGCGGGTTGCCGTGGCCGCCATCCTGGCCGCCGAGCCACAGATTTTGCTGCTGGACGAGCCGACGCGAGGGCTGGACTATCAGCAAAAGGAGGCGCTGGTCGCCTTCCTGGAAGCGGAAAAGGCGCGAGGGCGCACAATTATCATGTCTACACACGACGTGGAGCTCGCCGCACGTTGCGCCGACCGGGTGGTGCTGCTGAGCGACGGGCAGGTCGTGGTCGACGGCCCGGCCCGCCAGGTGATGAGCGAGTCGCTGATCTTTTCGTCGCAGATCAACAAGCTGTTCCGCGACCCGGCCCTGCTGACAGTGGAAGATGTGCTGAGGTTGCACCCGCCTCCAAATAGTGATATAATCCCAGCATGGGAAACCGGGACCTTGAATTGAGGGCGCCAGGTGACTGATACCTTGCTGTGGAAACGGGGCGTACGGTGATCCAAGGGGAGACCCGGAAAACCGGCCTAGCTGCGAGACTGGGCTTCTCGAGTCTGCTGAATAGCTTCATCCTGGCCGTGGCCAGCTTGATTGGCTTGAGTTCGTTTCTTTTTCCCTTTGTCACGCCGCAGCAGGACAGCTCGTTCGGAAAGCTGGCCCATACCCAGGACGCGCCCCTCATTTTCGCCCTACTGGTCATCCTATGCCTAGCCGCAGCGTTGAGCAGCCTGTCGAGCGGCATCATGAACAGCAAGCTGATCGCCGTGCTCGGCGTTCTGACGGCAGCAAACGCCGTGCTGCGAGGGGTGCCCGGACCGGCCGGGTTCACCCTCGTCCTGCTCCTGCCGATCCTGTGCGGCTATGCCTATGGTCCGACCTTTGGCTTTTTGCTTGGAGTCTTTTCGCTGGGCGTGTCGGCGTTCATCGGCTTTGGGGTTGGACCGTGGCTGCCCTACCAGATGTTCGCCGCCGGTTGGGTGGGCCTGCTGTCAGGCTGGCTGCCCCGCCTGGCACACCACCCTCGGGCCGAAACGGCGATGCTGGCGGTGTGGGGACTGGTGTGGGGGTTTGCCTTTGGCGCGCTGATGAACATCTGGTTCTGGCCCTACCTGGCGCCGCCGGGCGGATCGGAGCTCTACTGGCAGCCCGGAGTGGGCCTGGCGGAGACGCTAAAGCGGTATGCTGCTTTTTACGCCGTCACGTCATTGTGGTGGGACGCCATGCGGGCCGGCGGCAACCTGGTCCTGCTTTTTCTGTTCGCCGGTCCGGTCCTGCGCCTGCTGCGGCGGTTCCAGCAGCGGTTTTATTTCCAGGTCGGCGCGAGCTGACGGGCCGACGGCAAGGAGGGGAATTGCATGGGCTCACGAGGCAAGATCCGAACCGGCGTCACTGCAGCCAAGACGGCTATGGGCTGGCTGGGCATTGCCTGGTCGGAGCGGGGCCTGGTGAAGGTGACTCTGCCCCAGCCGACCAAGGCAGAGGCGCTCGACAAACTGCCGAGCGGCGGCGATGCGGCCCCACCGCCGCCACCCACCCTGGACATCATCACCCTAGCCGACAGGCTACGCCGCTACTTTGACGGGGAGGCGGTGACCTTTGACGAGCCGCTCGATCCAGAGATCGGCACCCCCTTTCAGCGGCGTGTGTGGGCCATCTGCCGCGCTATTCCCCGGGGAGAAACCCGCACCTATGGGCAGATCGCCCGCGAAGCCGGCTCACCCCGCGCTGCGCGGGCCGTAGGCCAGGCGATGGCCCGCAACCCCTGGCCGGTGTTTGTGCCCTGCCACCGCGTACTGGGCAGCGACCAAAGCCTGACCGGCTATGGCGGCGGATTGGAGATGAAGCGCCAACTGCTGGTCATGGAAGGCGCGATGTTGACTTGATCCCAAAAGAGCGGAAATCGACGGGGTTTGATTTGACGGTCCCGGGATAAGATGGTATGATAGTCTGAGCGGGTCGAAGACGCCCCCCATCTCCAGGGTAGGAAGTGGGGGGTTTTCGCTTTCAGCAGCCAACCTTGAAGTGGAGCCACCATGCGTATTGGAATTGACGCTCGCCTGGTGTACTACAGCCAGGCTGGAATTGGCCAGTATATCCTGCATCTGATCAACGGCCTGGCTCAGATCGATCAGGAGAACGAGTATGTCATACTGCAGAGCCGCAAAGATGACACGACGATCCTTCAGCAGCCGAACTTTCGGCGAGTTTCGCTGTGGACGCCCAGCCACCACCGCTTTGAGCGCCTGTCGTTGAACGTGGAGCTGATGCGGCTGGGACTGGATGTGCTGCACAGCCCCGACTTTATTCCACCCCACCGCCCAAGCTGTAAATCGGTCATTACCGTCCACGACCTCGCCTTCCTGCTCTATCCCCATTTTTTGACCCGGGAGAGCGCCCGTTACTACGGACATATCGACCAGGCGGTGTGTTGGACCGACCATATCATCGCCGTGTCAAACTCTACCAAGCGCGACACGATCAATCACCTGGGCGTGCCAGAGGACAAGATCACAGTCGTGTACGAAGCGACCAACCCGATCTTTCGCCCTATCGACCGGGATCAGGCCCGGCAGCGGGTCCGCGACCGGTACGGCGTGAGCGGCCCTTTTATCCTATTTGTCAGCACCATCGAGCCCCGAAAAAACGTGCCAACCTTGCTGCTGGCCTTCCGCAAGCTCCGCGAGTCTTACCAGCAGGACGTGCAGTTGGTGCTAGCCGGCGGCAGAGGCTGGCTCTTCGAGGACGTGTACAATTTGATCGGGGAGCTGCACCTTGACAGCCAGGTCCACATGATAGGCCAGGTACCGAGCGAGGACCTGCTGAACCTGTACAACGTCGCCGAGCTGCTGGCTCACCCGGCCTTTTACGAAGGCTTTGGCCTGCCACCTCTAGAAGCGATGTCCTGCGGCCTGCCGGTCGTGGCGTCCAACGTCGCGTCGTTGCCGGAGGTGGTGGGCGATGCCGCCTTATTGATCGACCCCAACGACGGGGACGAATTGACCGTGGCGATGTGGCGCGTGCTCACCGACCAAGGGCTCAACCAGGAGATGCGGGCCAAAGGGCTGCGCCAAGCCGAGCGTTTTTCCTGGACACGAGCCGCCCAGGAGACGTTGGAAATCTACCGCCAAGTCGTGATGAACTAGCCTGAACTAATGACGCGCAACGCTGCCGTTCAGCAAGCCGACGCTTCCCCTACCCTCCTGCAAGAGGGAGAAAGGGATGTACGCACCCAGGCCAGGGATGCCGATCTCAGGGCCGGTCCCACGGCCCTCAAGATCCTGGTGCTGACACCCCAGTTCCCCTTCCCGCCGCACCAGGGGACGACCATCCGCAACTACAACCTCATCGCCTACCTCGCCGAACGGCATGCAGTGCACCTGCTGTCGTTTGGCAATCCGGCGCAGAGCCGGGATACCCCTCTGCAAAGCCTATGCCGGAGCGTGCAAATAGTCCGCCCACCGCAGCGCGCGATGCGCCAGCGGCTGACCGGCCTGTTGCTGTCACGGCTGCCGGACATGGCCCAGCGCCTGCCGTCAACCCAATTCCGGGCGGCGCTGGCCGCTACACTGGAGCGGGAGGACCCCGACGTAGTGCAGGTGGAAGGGATCGAGCTGGCGCAGTACCTGTTCCAGGCAGCGGCCAGCCGTGCGCCAGGCCGGCAGCAGCCGCTGCTGGTGTTCGACGAGCACAACGCCGAATATGTCCTACAGCAACGAGCGTTCGAAACCGACGCCCGCCGGCCACGGCGGTGGATCGGGGCAGCCTATTCGTTCGTCCAGTGGCAGCGGCTGCGGAGCTATGAGCGCCGCGCCTGCTTGGCGGCCGACCGGGTAGTAGCCGTGTCAGAGACCGACGCAACAGCGCTCCGCCGGCTGAAGCCTGGCCTGTCGCCGGTGGTGGTGCCCAATGGCGTGGACATGGTATTCTACACAGCGCCGTCCCCGGCCTTGGACGCGCAACAGGCGCCAAGCCCTCGCGATCTGGCCTTCACGGGCAAGATGGACTTTAGGCCAAACGTCGACGCCGTGTTGTGGTTTGTCGAAGAGGTGCTGCCCCTGCTCCGCCTGTCAAGTCCTGACTCGCGCTTTTGGGTTGTCGGCCAGAATCCCCATCCTCGGTTGGCGGCATTGGCCGATCATCCGGGGGTGGTGGTTACAGGCCAAGTCGAGGACGTACGGCCGTACATTGCCGCAGCCGGGGTGTACGTGGTGCCCTTGCGTATCGGCGGGGGGACGCGGCTGAAAGTTCTGGAGGCGATGGCAATGGGCAAGGCGATCGTCTCAACACGGCTGGGCTGTGAGGGGTTTGACCTGGTGCCTGGCCAGGAATTGGCCATCGCCGACACGCCGGCTGAATTCGCCTCGGTCGTCCTGGACCTGCTTGGCGATCCCGACCGCCGGGAGCGGATAGGCCGGGCGGCCAGGCGCTTTGCTGGGTCCCGTTACGATTGGTCCGTCATCGTGCCCCGCCTGGAAAAGATCTATGCCGAGTCCCGCAGCGAAATGGAGTAGAACAATGGACAAGATGATCGAAGAAGACAAACATTGGTGGTTCGCCGGACGGACCTGGTCGTTACAGAATATGCTGGACCGGATCATCGCTCCCGATAGCCAAAAGCGTGTGCTGGACGTGGGCTGCGGGGCAGGGAACATGATCCATCACCTGGCGCGCTATGGCCGGGTGCTGGGCGTGGACAATAACCCCAAGCCGCTGGCCATCGCCCAACAGCGGGGGTATGATGTGCGCCAAGGCGACGCCGAAGCGCTACCGGTCGACGCAGATTCGTTCGACCTGGTCGCGCTATTGGACACCCTGGAGCACTGCCAGGACGACATGGCCGTGCTGCGCGAGTGCTATCGGGCCTGCGCGCCAGGCGGCTACCTGGTGGTGACGACGCCGGCGTTGATGGCACTGTGGAGCCACAACGACGAGCTAAACCGCCATTACCGGCGCTACAGCGCTCCCGAGCTGCGCCGCAAGCTGGTCGCCGCCGGCCTTGAGGTGACGCGCATGACCTATAACAACTTTCTCCTGTTCCCCCCCGCTGCGGCGCTGCTAGTGCTGCGCCGGGTGATGGGCAAGCAACCCGAGCTAGGATCGCCCCATTTCGACGACGATTCGTACCAGGTGGAGATGGAGCCGGCGCCGCCGCTGCTCAACACGCTCCTCAGCGCCGTTACGTGGACCGAGGCGCAGGTATTGCGCCGGATCAACTTGCCGGTTGGGACGTCGCTGATCTGCATCGCGCGAAAGGCGACGGTCCCCGAAGTGGAACCGGACGGGGCAGTGGACGAGACCGAACCCTCGCGCTAGGCGAGCCCGATCCAGGGTTTCCCGTCCAACCCACGCGGAGCAACGCGGATCGTCTGCTCCCGGCTGTAGGTGACCAGTCCGGGAGCGGCGCCGGGGATGCGGCGGACATGGCGCCGGAGGGTATAATCGACCTGGGCCTGGGCCTCGCCGCGCAGCCGGGAAAAGTAAGCAGCCAGCTCAGCAGCGCGCCGGATCGTGGCCGGCGGCAGATCGCCCCGATCGGCGCGGACGACGACGTGGGCACCCGGCACGCCGTGCGCGTGGAACCACCAGTCGTCACCCTCCGCCCGGCGGAAGGTGACCTCGTCGTTCTGGCGGCTGTTGAGACCGACCAGGATGGTGAGCCCGTCGGGCGAGGCCACCGACAGCGGCCCGCCGGGCGCAGCCTTGGCCACCTTTCTTTTGCCCGGCCGCAAGTAGCCGGCCTCGACCAACGCCTCTCGAACCGCGTCGATCTCGGGCCGGCTGGGGGCCAAGTCGAGATCGGTTTCCAACTGCTCCAGATCGCGCAGGACCAGATCCACCTCTTCCAGGCGAGCGGGACCTCCCTCGCCTGCCCGCTGGCCCTTGCGGTAGCCGGAGAAGTAGGCCTGGGCATTTTCTGCTGGCGACCGGTCGGGGTCGAGCGGGATGCGCAGCATCTCGCCATCCCCAGTGTCGGCCACGAGCTCGGTCTGGCCGGGGGCGATGGTGTGAGCGTAGGTCAAGATCCACTTGCCCCATTCACGCAGGAGATCAGACCCGTCTGCCTGACCCAATTGCCGCTCCAACGCCTCACGACGCCGCTTCAGGCGATCGCGCGCCTCGGCGATAGCCTGGCGGACCGGCCGCCTGGCGCTGGCATAGGGATCGACGTCTGCGACAGCCGAGGTGTACTGCTCGACAGCCTGGCTCATCGACTGGACAGGCTCAGATTGGCCACGGTGGCTGACCGGATAGGGGGCATAGGCTGTCACCCGGCCCTCCTCGATCACAACGCTGGGCTGCCACTGGCCGGTTTCGAGCGGCGCCAGCAACCCCGAGATCGCCTCGCACAACCGGGCCAGGCGCTCCACCTGGCCCACAGTTGCCCGGGGATGGCCCACGGCGCGGCAGGCGATCTCGCGGGCCAGAAGCGGGCTAATCCCCTTCAATCCTCC
>JAFGOG010000442.1 GCA_016926595.1 Anaerolineae bacterium | reverse complement strand
GCCCAAGGGTAAGGTTGGGCGGCTATCACTGCGCCGCGCTTTGGCTGATATCCTGGCCCAGCGCGCGTTTGCCCGGTTCGCGGCTGCCTCTTTTGTCTTTTACTGGGGGATCTACCTGCCGGCTGCCCTGTGGTCGATCCTGCGCGTGCGTGAGCTGGACGCCAGCGATGGCTGGATTGGCCTGATCGCCACCATCGTCAGCCTCAGCACCATCGCCGGCTATCTATATTGGGGCAAGATCAGCACCAGGCGGGGCGACCGCTGGCTGTTGATCGTTGCAGCTCTTGGTGTGGCCCTGTACGCCTTTTTGACCGCACTCGTGCCGTCGATTGAGTGGATGATCCCCACCTCTGTCCTGGGCGGCATGGCCTGGTCGGGCTGCAACCTGGCGCTGTTCAATCTCATGCTGGCAGTCTGCCCCTCTGACCACCGCCCCACCTACATCGCCCTTTACACTTCGCTGATCAATGTTACCGCTTTTGCCGGACCGCTGCTCGGCGCTGCCCTGGCCGACTGGATCGGCCTGCGTCCTATCTTTGTCATCTCAGCGGCCCTGCGCTTTGCCGGCCTGCTCCTCTTTGTCTGGCTGCTGCGTGGGATAGTAACAGATGCGCGTAAGTGAAGAAAGGAATTCGTCTATGAGTGTAAGCGATCTGCCACGATGGCTCGAGTGGGCTCGTCAGATACAGGCTAAGTCAAACAGGGATGTTCTATAGCAAGACTGATTATGACATCCAACGGTATCAACGTTTGATGGAAATCGCCGCTGAAATTGCTCAAAGCTACACGCAGCTTCCGAAACAGGTAATACTGGAGAATTTCCAAATGCAGTCTGGTTATGCTACTCCCAAGGTAGATGTGCGCGGCGCAGTGATCGATAACGGGAGGATACTGCTCGTTCAGGAACGATCTGATAAGCTGTGGTGCATGCCTGGCGGCTGGGCAGACGTTGGGGAAACCCCCTCTGAGATGGTTGTACGTGAGGTGAGCGAAGAGAGCGGATTTGAGATCGTGGCCAAAAAGGCAATCGGTGTGTACGATGCCAACCGGGGCAATGGCCCGCTTGAATTCCATCATGCTTACAAGATAGTGTTCCTGTGCGATCTAGTGGGGGGGCGGCCTCAACCGAGCAATGAAACTCTAGCAGTGGACTTTTTTAGCTTTGATGAGCTACCTCCACTTTCCACTAACCGCACAAATGAACGACATCTGAGAGATGTGCTTGCTCACATCCAAGATCCTGGTTGTCCGACGTTTTTCGATTGAGGGTACAGTCTTTAGCGGCTCCAGCTTCTAGCCCCTGAACTCCGGCTTCCAGCTTCTGGTTACCGCCCAGGCATCGATCACACCCTGCAGGCCGATATAGCCATAACCGCCTGCATACAGTAGCAGAAAGGGCACCGCAAGATAGTGGCCCATGGCTACGGCCATGCCGACCAGTGCCAGGCCATACGTCGCCAGCGCCAGCTCCCCAACCGTGACCCACTCGAACGGCAGGGCATAGCGGTTGCCGGCCCACCGGTCACCTTGCCCCTCGACGCGGAACTTGGGCGTGCGACGGAAAGGCAATCTTCGCCCCACCAGCCCCCGGACAATCGCCAGGCTATTTGACAGGGCCAGGCCGGTCCCCAGCAAAGCCAAGGCCGGCATGTAGGTCATGCGCCGCCCCCAATCGGGATAGAGGTGCTGCTGTGACAGGGCATAGGTCAGGATCGGCCCCATTGCCATCAGCCAAAAGATCGTCATGTTGAAGGTCAGCGGGATACGGCCCAGCAACATCGGCAGTGTCAGGAGCAGGAGCGCGAGCGACATCGGATGGGCAAACCACACGCTGAGGTGGAGCAGCCCTTCCAGGCGAGCTTGCCAGGGGAGCGCCTGTAGCTGGCCCTCGCTGCTTGCGTTGTCCCACGCTTGCCCGGCGACAGCCCGAGACGAATCCATCAGCCGGCCATGCCACAGCGGCCTGGCCAGCTTGACCAGGCATTGGGCCGCTCCGGTCGCCCAGCGCGCCTGCTGCCGCTTAAAGGCAGCCATCTGCGGCGGCAGCTCCGCTGGCGCCTCCACCTCAGGCAGGTACAGCGCCTGCCAGCCGGCCAATTGAGCGCGGAAGCTCAGATCTACGTCTTCGGTCAGCGTGTCGCTCTGCCATCCGCCCGCTCCCTCGATCGCTGCCCGCCGCCACACACCGGCCGTCCCGTTGAAATTCACCAGCAGGCCGTTTCGATTGCGGCCCATGTGCTCGACTATAAAATGCCCGTCGAGCGCCAGCGTCTGGGCGCGGGTCATGGCTGAATAGCCGGCATTGAGGTAGCCCCACCGCGTCTGGACGAACCCCAGGCGCGGATTGGCGGCCAGGTGAGGCACGGTCTGTTTCAAAAAGCTGGGTGGAGGCACGAAATCGGCGTCAAAGACGGCGATCAGTTCGCCCTTCGCCGTCTGTAGCCCGTTGGCCAGCGCGCCGGCCTTGAACCCGCTGCGGTTTTGCCGGTGTACCAGCTCGATCTCCAGTCCGCGCGCCCGGTAGTGAGCTGCGCACGCCTCGGCCAGCCGGGTCGTCTCGTCCGTCGAATCGTCCAGAATCTGCACCTGTAGCCGGTCGCGTGGGTAGTCCAGGTGAGCTACGGCCTTGATCAGCCGCTCCACCACGTACAGCTCATTGTAGATGGGCAGTTGGACAGTGACCGCCGGCCAGCTCTCGGGCTCAGGGGCCGGGCTGGCAGGCTGCCGCCGGCGATGCAAATAAAGGGCGGCCAGTAACAACGCATTAGCGCCGTACAGGGCCACCAGCACAACTGCGACAAGATAGACAATGCTCAAAACTGACACAAACCCTCACGCTCCCGGCAAAACGCGCCAAGTATACCACTCGTGACTAGACTTGGCAACTTGTCCCGCACTGCTTGACACTCCGCCTGCCTTGGCGTACAATGGCCCGGATATCTGTCATACAGGAGGTCTCGAGGGTGATCATCCGCCTGCCGGTCAGTGATGCCGAGGCATTGGCCAGATTTGTCCAGGAGTTGGTGCGCATTCCCAGTCCGTCTACCCAGGAAGGCGCGATGGCAGATCGCGTCGCCGAAGAGATGCAACGGGTGGGCTTTGCCGATGTCTGGGTCAGTCGTATCGGCAGCGTCATCGGCCACATCGGCCCCGGACACGGCCCCAAGCTCCTCTTCGATGGGCACATGGACACGGTCGATGTGGGTGATCTGGCCCGCTGGTCCCGTCCGCCGTACGGCGGCGTGATCGAGGACGGCATCCTGTACGGGCGCGGCGCCTGTGACATGAAAGGCGGGCTGGCGGCCATGATCTACAGCGCCAAGGCGCTACTCGACTCGGGCATCGAACTTGGCGGCGATCTGTACGTCGCTGCCGTTGTGCAGGAAGAGCCGTGCGAGGGCCTGGCCGTGCGTGTCTTGGTCGAGGAGGAAGGGCTTCGACCCGATTTTGTACTGCTGGGCGAACCGACCAACCTTCAGATCAGCCTCGGCCAGCGCGGCCGGATCGAGATGCAGGTCAGCGTCCAAGGCCGGGCAGCTCATGCCTCCTCACCGGCGCTGGGCGAGAATGCCATCCATAATGCCGCTCGGCTCATCTTTGGCATCGAACTGCTGGCCT
Organism: Anaerolineae bacterium; assembly: GCA_016926595.1. Next base: position 2,190 of record JAFGOG010000442.1, on the reverse strand, counting down.
CTCGCTTGGCCACCGACTCTTTTTTGGGCCAGGGTACAGTGGTGGTCACCCACATCGACAGCCTGGCTGCCAGCCGCAACGCCGTGCCTGATGCCTGTTCCTTCTGCATCGACCGCCGCCTGACGCTCGGCGAGACGGAGCGCAAAGCCCTGGCCGAAATCCAGAATATCATCACCACCGAGGAGGTCAACGCCCAGGTAAAAGTGGCCGAATACCAGGGTACCAGCTACACTGGCTACAGCCGCAAGATCAAGGAGGCGTTCCCGGCCTGGGTCACCCCAGAGGACCATATCCTGGTGCAGTCCGCCGTCCGCAGCATCCGGGAGACACTTGGCTACCGGCCTCGCCTGGGCTACTGGGCCTTTTCCACCGACGGCGCCTACACCGCCGGCCTGGCCGACATTCCGACCATTGGCTTTGGCCCGGGTGAGGAGCGCTACGCCCACACTGTGGACGACCAAGTTCGTCTCAACGACGTCGTAGATGCCGCCCGCGTCTATGCCCGCCTAGCGGTCGAGCTGCTTGGCAAACGCTAGTGCTTTGACCGCCAGGAGCGCAGAGGGCAGAGATCACTGGATCCCTCACGTTCTCGGCGGTTCGCAGTACGAAAAGGAAAAAGTTGAATCAACATGGGCGGCGAGGAGGGATATCCGATGAAGGTCATAAAATCGCCCACGACGGCCCTTTCCCCTGTGCCGGTCGTGCTGGTGAGCTGCGGCGTCGAGCGGCCCAACCTGATCACCTTGGCATGGGCCGGCGTCGCCTGCTCCGAGCCGCCGGTCATCGGCATTGGCGTGCGGCCCGGCCGTTTTTCGCACCACCTGATCGCTGAGGCGGGGGAATTTGTGGTCAACATCCCCCGCGCCGATCAGGTGGGCATCGTCGACTATTGCGGGAACGCGTCGGGGCGCGACGTCGACAAGTGGGCCGCCTGCGGCCTGACACCCGCTCTGGCCAGCCGGGTCCGCGTCCCGCTTGTCGCCGAGTGCCCCGTCGCCCTGGAATGCCGGGTCATCCATCGATTGTCGCTGGGTAGCCACGATCTCTTTCTTGGCCAGGTAGTCGCTGTCCAGGTTGACGAGGACCTGTTGACCACCGAAGGCCGTCTGGACTATGGCCGGGCTCAACCGCTGGCCTACGTCGGCGGTGACTATTGGCAGATGAGCGGGCCGGTAGGCTACTATGGCGATTGGCGCCCGGCCAAGGGGACAAAGTAGTGAGTGGCGACGGAGTAGGTAGCGTTCTCCAACATGACCTGGAGGTCGCAGCCAGCATCCAGCGCAGCTTTCTACCTGATCGGCTGCCCAACCTTCCCGGAGCTGAGCTCGCCGCGTCGATGCGCCCTGCCCGTGATGTGGGGGGAGACTTTTACGACGCCATCCCCCTGCCCGGCGGGCGGCTGGGTCTACTGATTGCCGACGTGTCGGGCAAGGGCATACCTGCCGCGCTCTACATGGCCTTGGCCCGCACCCTGTTGCGAACCCATTCGCTCAGCGCCCAGCCGCGCTACCTGACCGACGCTCTGGAGAGCGCCCAGGTGCGGCGCCTGATGCGCAGTGGTTCGTTGGGCGCGCTGGCTGCCCTTGGCTCCGTCCGCCAGGCCAACGATTATCTGCTCGTCCATCACCACGAGCCGGTGATGTTCCTGACCCTGTTCTACGTCGTCTATGAGCCGCAGAGCCGGCTGCTGACCTACGTCAATGCTGGCCACAACCCACCGCTTTTGCACCGCGCCTCTTCGGGTGAGCAGGAGTGGCTGGCGCCCACCGATGTAGCCATTGGCCTGATGCCTGGTCGCCTGTTCGAATCGCAGGAGCGTCGTTTGGATCCCGGCGATGTGTTGGTGTTGTATACCGACGGCGTTACTGAGGCGGTGAACCCCGAAATGGAGCTATTCGAAACGGAGCGCTTGGCTGCTGCTGTTCGGAGCCTGGCTGAGCGCTCGGCTGGAGAGATCCTGGCCGGCATCGCCGACCACGTGGCAGCCTTTAGCGCCGGCGCCCCCCAGGCCGACGATCTGACCATGGCGGTTTTGAAAGTGCAACCGTGATCCTCCCTGGAATAGCAAAAGCCACCTGTCGTGTTGACAGGTGGCTTGATCGTATCTGTCTAGCCCAGCGCTACTCGGACTCACCGGTTGTGCCGGTAACGGGGCGTTTGCGGAAGCGGTAGGTGATCCTTCCCCTTGTG
>JAFGOG010000441.1 GCA_016926595.1 Anaerolineae bacterium | reverse complement strand
GGCCCACTCCTTCTCTGTCAAGATGGAGTTATCCTGCCATGAGAACCCTTTTTGTCAAGTTCCATAGCGAGTTTTGCGGTACTGCGTACAAAGCAAGCATTGGCACGGTCAGCATGGTTACATGCGGGAGAGAGGAGCGTGTCCCATGAAGAAATCGATCCTTGTCCTGATCTTGGCCCTGGGGTTGGTGAGCTTGACGACCAGCACACCGAGGCCAGTCCGCGCCGAAAGTTTCGTGGTGAACAGCAGCTCGGACGACGCCGATGCCCACGACTGGCTGCCCGGCGATGGGATGTGCGTCGATGCCCAGTGGCGCTGCACCCTGCGGGCCGCCATCGAGGAGGCCAACGCCTATCCGGGAGCCGACACCATCACCTTCCAGACGGCCATGAATATCTATGTCGATGCCGGTGAGGGCGTGTTGCCCTCGCTGGACGAGACGGTGACGATCGATGCCAGCAGCGTGTGGGATGCTGGAAGCAACGCGCCGGGCGTGATGCTCAACGGCCAGGGGGGCAGCTTCAGCGGTCTCTACCTGGGCGATGACTCTTGCCAGATCTATGGGCTGTACATCACGCACTTTGGCGGGGATGGTCTCCTGGTGGTCTCGGCCTCCAACTGGATCGGCGGCAGCGGGGCTGGGCAGCGCAACGTGCTCTCGGGCAATGGCACAGGGATCAGTTTGTACACCAGCTCAGCCCAGAACAATGTGTTGCACAACAATTAGCGGAGGATGCCATGCGTTTGCTCACCGACCTCTCCACTCAGACCAGGCTCTTTATCGTTTTTGGCTTGCTGTCGCTCGTGGCGGCTTCTATCGCCGCCCTAAGCATCATCAACGTCGCGGACTTTCAGGTGCAGGTGACCGATCTGCGCGCCGGCGCCCAGGTGCTCGATCGCAGCCGCCGCGCCCAATCGGACCTGGCGCGTGAGCAGGTGGCCATCAAGAATGCCCTCCTCACCGACAACCTGGAAAAGTGGACCCAGGTGTACGACTATGGCGCCCAGTTCTATGACTTTTTGAGCAGTCCCGAGTTGTATGCCGCCGACGAGCAAGTGAACCAGGCCCTGGACGAGATCGACGCGCTGCGCGCCCAATACGACGCTGCGCTGGACCCGATCTACCAATCTACCTACAGCAGCAGCTATGACCCGCAAGCCGCCCTGCTGCGCGTCAAAGAAGAGGCGGATCCGATCGCGGCCGAGATGCAAACCCGCCTGGCCGTCCTCGGTGCCCAGGAGTTGCAGCGGGTGGCCAGCCAGGCGGATTGGATCGAAAGAGCCGTGCAGGCGTCGGCCAACACCGGGCGCTGGGCCATTCTGATCCTGGCCGGGTTGCTGGTGCTGGCCATGGCGCTCACCAACCAGGTCAGCCAGCCACTGCACACGCTGACCGGTGCCATCGTGGCCTTTCAGAACAACACGTACCGCTCCGAGATGCTCACCCCTTTTTTGCAGCGCCGCGACGAGCTGGGACAGCTCGCGCAGGCCATCGACGCCATGGCGACGTCGATCACCGAATCCAACCGCCTCAAGGATCAGTTTTTGGACTCGGCTTCGCGCTTTATCCCGGAGCAGTACCTCGAATTCCTGGAAAAACCGACGATCACCGAAGTCAACCTGGGCGACCACGTCAGCGCCGAAATGGCCGTCATGTTCTCCGACATCCGCGGCTTTACCACCGTTTCTGAGAGGATGAGCCCCCAGGAGAATTTCGATTTTGTCAACGAATACCTCAAGCTGGTCAGCCCGGTGATCCAGCAGCACGAGGGTTTTATCGTCAAATTCCTGGGCGACGGCATGATGGCCATTTTCCCCTACGGTGTGGATGATGCCGTTCAGGCCGGCATTGAAAAGCAGGCGAGGGTGCAAGCATTCAACGACCTGCTCGCCCGGCGTGGCTACGATCCGGTCACAGTCGGAATCGGCATCCACGTCGGGCACATGATGGTGGGCATGATCGGCGAAGAGCGCCGGATACAGGGCGATGCCTTCTCGGACAATGTCAACCTCACCTCCCGCATCGAGGGCCTGAACAAGTTCTATGGCACGTCGATGATCGTCAGCCAGGACACCGTGGACAGCCTCGAACAGCCGGCATCGTACCGGATGCGTTACCTGGGCCAAGCGCATGTCAAAGGACGGCAGGCTCCGCTGGCTATCTATGAGGTGTATGAGGGCCTGCCCGACGAGGTGGTGGCCCGCAGGAACGCCACGAAGGATGACTTTGAGCGGGGCATCGCCCGCTACGGTCAAGGCCGGTTCGCCGAGGCCCAGCAGGCCTTTGACGCCGTGCTGGCCACGGACCCGGGCGATGCCACAGCCCGCTACTACCTCGAGCGCTGCTTTGAATGGTCCGAACGCTCCCTCCCTGCCAATTGGGATGGCGCGCTTGTGATGGCCGACAAATAGGTCGCAGGAGACGTGCCGATGAGAAACCTGATGCGCTCGTTCTTTTCAATAGGCTGGCTGGGATTTACCTTGTTGTGCATGGCCCTGGCCGTTCTGCTCGGATCATTCGCCGCAGTCTATAACCTCGACGCTTTGGAAATGACCTGGGAGCGCATTGACGCCCTGGCCACCCTGGAGGACCAGGTCAGCGTTTCACTGCGCGACATGCAGCTCAACGAGCTCGCTTTTCTCTACGCCCTGGACTATGAGACATCTCTGGGAGACGAGCTGGACGCGGCGGCGGCCGACGCGGCCGAGATCGACCGGCTGCTCGACGACCTGATCGTCGAAGGCCATTTCACTGAAGAGCTCGACTATGAACAGGAGGACATTGACCTCCTGGGCGAGTTCCGAGCGATGCTGGGCCAGCATCGCCACTCCTTCGACGACCTGGTAGAGGCCTACGATTCAGGCGATGTGGATGCCGCCGTCGACGGCGTGTTCGGGCTCCAGGATGAGCATGAGGATCTGCAATGGCTGCTTGCCGACTTGATCGCCAGCCTCGATGCCTACCGCCTCTACACAGCCTGGCTCTTTCCTCAAGATGTCGCGTTTGCCCTCCTGGGCACAGCGATCGCCCTGGTCGCCATGCTCCTCCTCGCGCTGGTAGGTTATCATGCCATCGCCCGCCTCACCCGGCCGGTCGTGGACCTGACCAATGCCGTGATCGCCATCGGTGGCGATCGCTACCGGTCTGGCCTGGTGGATAGCTTGCTCAAAAGAGGAGGCCCGGCCGGCGGTTTTGCCCGCGCCCTGGATGCCTTCGCCGGGGCTCTTGACGCGCGCGATGAAGCGCTGAAACAAGAGATCGATGACCTGCGCGAGGAGCTTTACGAATCGCGCCGCCGCCGCCTGAAAATCTCGGGTCCCAATCGCTGACAGAGGAGTTTTACCATGAAAGGATCCCATTTTGTCTCCACGCAAAGCCGGCTCAACCTGGTGTTTACCCTCCTCTTCCTGGTCGGCGTGATCATCCTGACAGGCTTTATCAAGACTTCCATCGACGCGATGGCTTATAACGCCGAGGCGCGCACCACCTATACCCAAGCCCGGCAGCTCTACCAGGCCCAGCTCTATCTGCAGCAGTTTGAAAAAGCGCTCAACGACTATGAGCTGACTGGCGACTATGACATGCTGGCCGAGTATCAGAGCAGTTATGCTCGCTTGCAGCAATCACTGGTAGAGATGGCTGCCACCAGCGAGCTGCCCGAGGAAAGAGCTGCCCTGGACCAGTTGATCCAGGACCTGGCAGCTCTGCGCCAGCATTTTGACCAGGTCGTCCAGGCCGTCGACGAGGAGGAGTGGGATGCCGTCGTGGCCCTGGACGCTCAGGCCTACGCGCTGGTCGATCCGATTTTTGATCAGATCGACCGCCTGATCGGGACCCGCAGCGATGCGCTGTCAGAGTTACGCAGCGAGGTGAGTACCTTCACCGATCTGGCCTGGCTGACCATTGCCCTGGCTCCGCTCCTCTTTTTGGTGGCGGCGGTGGTGGTGGCGTGGATCACCGCTCGCCAGGTCCACATCCCACTCATGCGGATGACCGACGAGCTGAAACAGGTCCAGGAGGGGCAATTTGACCCGGCTGCCCTGGCGCCGTTGGCCGGGCGCAGAGACGAGATCGGCTACCTGGCGCGAGAGTATCTGCAGATGGCCGCCGCCGTCCTCCAGCGCCAGGCCAGCTTGAAACAAACCGCTGGCGAGATTCGCGCCAAAATCCGCTGAGCCCCTGGATGGGTCACGACACGCTCCCACAAAAAAAGGCCCGCTTCCGCGGACCCCGTGCCCTGATGCCCCGATTCCCTGATACCCAATCCCCTCTTCCCCTTACAACTTGGGCATGTAATAGCCTACCCCCCACTCGGACAGCACGTACCTGGGATTCTGTGGATCCTCCTCAATCTTGCGCCGCAGATACACTGCGTACACCTTGACATTCTTGTCGCCGCCCTCATAGTCCGCGCCCCACACATTGTCGAGGATCTGGCCGTACGACAGCACCCGGCCGGCGTTCTGCGCCAGGTAGAGTAAAAAGCGATACTCCGTCGGCGTCAGGCGCACCTCCTGCCCGCCCACCGTCACCCGCCGTGCTAGTGGGTCGATCACCAGCCTGCCCTCGTCGAACGACAGAATCTGTGACACCTCTGCCGACGGCGTCTGTGCCCGCCGCAGCAACGCCTCGATGCGCGCCACCAGCTCGTCGCGGTGGAACGGCTTGACCACGTAATCATCCGCCCCCCGCGTCAGCCCGCGCACGCGCTGGGGTATGCCGTCCACTGCCGTCAGCATGATCACCGGCACCGTCGACACCTCGCGGATCCGCTCCAGCATCTCCCACCCGTCCATGCCGGGCATCATGACGTCGAGCAGCACCAGATCTGGCTGTTGGCTAAAGAGGAGACGCATCCCTTCCACGCCAGTGCTGGCCGTCAGGACCTGGTAGCCCTCCCGCGGCAGCGTCGTCTGCAGCAGGAGCCGGAGCCCGTCGTCGTCATCCACAACCAACAGCTTTGGCGGCATTCTCCCTTTCCTCAGCCCCCCAGGGGTCGAGCACCGGGGAACCTGCCCCCATTATAGACGGGCTACTTCACCTTGTCAAGTCGGATGTGGACAAGACCACCTCACTCGCCTCAACTGCGCCCCTACCCGCGCCGCCAACTCTTCCACCGCCACCTGCCCACCCACGTAATCATCCGCCCCCTGTTGCAGCGCGCGCACCGCGTCCTCCCGATCCTGGCAGTTGGCCCACACCATCAGCGGCACGCCCAATCGCCCTCGCACCGCCGACACCAGATCCACCCGCGCGCGCCCGTCAAAGTGCACCAGCACCAGGTCGGGCCAGAACGTTCCCACGTCCGCGACCCCTCGCCTGTTGGCCGGCACCACGCGCACTTGGTACCCACGCGCGACCAGTGCCGCCTCCACCTCGTCTACCCTGCCGCGCGCCTCACTCAGCACCAGGATCCGCCCCATTCCCATTCCTCCCCTCCGCCGTTCTAAAGGCGACGGGAGGTCCCGGGGTAGGACCTCCCGCCTTGTCATACCTCGCCCCATTGGTGGCGGGGAAACTCAGCCCCGATGCGGGGCGCACAGCAGTCCGTTGTTATACTCGTCCAGTGTGGTGTAGGCGCCTGCGATCTCTTGCCACGCGCTGCTGCTAGCCTTCACCCCGCTCCCTACCGGGTGTTGGCCCATCCACGCGTCAGCCTGGCTGATCCAATCCACGATACAGCTCGACTCATTGCCCAGGCCCACGTTCAGCTTGGCCGACACCAGTGCCCGGAACAGGTCGTACGTCTTGTCCTGGCCGCTCTTGGCGTTCATCGTCGCGATGGCCGCGTCCACCGAATAGTCGACCCCGCCGATCGTGATCACGCCCACCGGCCACGCCTCCGGGTGATTCTTCCAATAGCCCGGCGTGCCCGTGCCTGGCGACGTGGCCGGCCGGTAGCCAAAGTCCGCCTCGCGGAAATCCTCGCCACCCGCCAGCCCCTTGGCCGTCTGCCCGTCGAGCGTGCCGTCCCAGTCGTACGTCTGCTGGTAGTCGCCCGGAATCCCGCCGGCGATCACGGCCGTGTAGGCGCCCGGCGCCAGTCCCTCGAACAGGTACGCGCCGTCGGCGCCCGTCGTCTGGCTGGCGACCCAATTCCCGACCGCGTCGTACAGATCGACCAGCACGCCCGCCAGCGGCAGCTCGCCCACCTCCGGCTCAAAGACGCCGTTCGCATTGCTATCGCGCCACAGCAGGTCGCCGATGGAGGTCGGCGCCGCGTAGCCAAAGTCGTAGGTCAGGACGTTGTCGTCGACGACGGTGGACGTGTGCTGATTGTCGGCAGTGTCATCGGGGTCGAAGGTCTGCTGCAGGCCAGCGGGGGGGACGACCTGGACGGTGTAGGTGCCGGCGTCGACCTCGAACTCGTAGTGGCCGTCGGGATTGGTCGTCGTAGTCGCGATGACATAGCCATTCGAGCTGAGCAGGTTGACGATCACACCTTCGATGCCGAGCTCGCCGGCGTCCTGAACGCCGTTGCCGTCAGCGTCATACCAGACCGTGTCGCCGACCAAAAACGGCCGCAGCACCGTGTAACACGAAAGGCTTCCATCCTCACATACACCCAGCGTAAAAACAGGGAGCTTCAGGAAGTTCAGATTCGACAGATCCAAGCCGGTGATGTCCAACCGCCACACCCCCATCGGCAGGGGATCCGTGGTGACAAAGGTCACTCCATCACCCGACACTCCCGAAGCTGGTGGCCCATAGTCGGCATCGGCCGCTGTCGCCGCCGGACCCGACGTCAGGGAGAAGGCTTCCCATTCCATGTTCCCTGAGGGGTTATTATCCATGTAGACGTTACCAAGCGGATCGGTGAGATGCAACGCGATGCAGCCAGGGCGGCGGAACACGTCGAGGTCGTTATCTTCCCGAGGTAGGCCGCTTCCCTGCGCGCCCTCCGGCACGGCAACTGTACCTGCAGCCCATGGTGGCAAGAATCCGTCAGGTGTGTTCAAATCGTCACTATCTACACAGGCTGCAATGGGCACACCCGACGGTTTGCCCACCAGACCTGCCGTTCCCAGGTCAAAGTCCCCATCCCACACTGACAGCTCTGTTCTGGGCTGTCGGACGTCAAGAAAGAAAGACCAGGTGCCATCATACGTGGTGGGAGTCGTTAGCCAGAAATCAGACCCGGCTAGCGGCCAATCTCCGTTCCAATCCGGATAGATAACCGGCAGATCGTTTTGTGGTTGGCGAACAGCACCTTCGAACCCCCACGCGGTGCTGTGATGCAGCATAACCGCCGCCGTCGTGCGCACCTTAAAGTTTGTCACCGTATTGGAATTCGGATTGCTGAGGGATACTCTCATGTGATAAAAAAAGTGACCGCTCGGCGATAAGGCTTCCTCCGATGTTGCAATCGTGGCAGTCCACCATGCATTGTCGTTCATTGTCGGAGTGGATGCCGACCAGAGTCCGCCGGCAGGAGGGACGTTGGCGTCATTTCCGTAAAAGGTAGCGATGGGTGCGAGATTCGGGTTTTGATCGAGACCTTCGTTCAGCGGGTCGGCGAACAGCTCATACACGAGCTGTGACGTCCCCAGATCCCAATGTCCGCCGCTCGGGTTCAGTGCGCCCGCGGCATTCTTCCCACTGTCGCCGTCAAAGAAGCCTATTTCAAAGGAATGGCTTCCCTCAGGCACCATAAAGACCAGGCCCATCGTCTGCCCGGCAAGAGTTTTGAGCGGAACACCACCCAGCGATAACATGCGTCCGTCGTTCGGCATGTCGCTGGGAATCGCACTGGGGAAATAAACGTACACCCCCCCCTGTGCTTCCAGGCGAGCTGGTATTCCCAATGGCACGAGTAGGGCGACCAGGGTGAGTATCGGAATGATTCGGGTTACCGTTGTAATTCGCATCTAGTTCTCCTTCTTGAAAAAGCTAATAAAGTATTCTCCGCAGGCCCGTTATGTAGACACGACTATACTGCCTGCCTCATTATATATATCAGAGTTCATTTGGAACGCAGTCAAATTGTGGCTAGAAATTGATAAGAGTTGTCACCATCTTGGCCGCGACAAGAGGCTGCACGCCCCAGTATGGCCACCATGTCGCTCACTTGATCGTTGCATTCTCCGGTCGACAACAGAGCAAGCTCCCATCCCACCAGTCCCTGGCGTGAACAATATGTCCCCATCCATCATTTCGTCCAAAGACCAGATTGACAAACAGAGTGCTCTCTGATATAATGCACCCGGTCGCTCGGGAGCAAGAAGCCGCCGCGAGTGCGCGGTGTACAGAGGCATCAATCGGCTTCTTGTCTTTCGTCGCGAGCTTGCCAATGGTACGTGTTCCTTGAAATACCGATTCTCGAGTGGATAGGCGGTGTCGACACTCAGCGATAGAGTCATCCTATCTGAAGATGTGCTGTTTCAGGACGTTGCCGGCGAGGCAGTGCTCCTCAATCTGCATACGGGCCAGTACTATGGGCTCGACGAGATCGGCACGTACGTATGGTCTGCACTCAATGAGAACATGACCATGGACCAGATCTTGGCGGCGCTGCTTACGGAATATGATGTGGCAGAAGACGAGCTTCAGCGCGATCTATTGGCGCTGATCGATGCGTTGTGTGCACATGAGCTTGTTTCGATTATCCCGGGCTAGGCTGCGGCGGTTACGCACATTCTCGCGGCACGATTGGTGGATTGCCGGGAGCGCATGGTGGCTGCTGTTGATCACAGAGTTGAGCTTGCACGTGTTTTCCTTTCCACGCGTGCAAGCGTGGTTGGTGCCGGTACGTCACTCTCCCGCAAGCCTGCCCTCCGTGGATGTGGCGGCGACGGCTGTCCATCTTGGCCGGCTCGTCGACCTGGCGCGGCGGCATCACCTGCTGACCACGCGCTGCCTCTCGCGGTCGCTGGTGCTGCAGCGCTTGCTCTACCAGCGCGGCGTGCCAACCGAGCTGCAAATCGGCGTTCGTCGGGGGTGCGGCACGATCTCGGCGCACGCGTGGCTCGAAGTGAATGAACAGGTCGTTGGCGAGGATCATGGTCGCGTGCATGATTTTGCACGTTTGATGCGCACGCAGGCATCCCAATGACGGAGGCGTGCAGAGTGTTGGCTCGGAACTCATTCTGAGGTCCGAGTCGCCGTAAAAGAGTGTTCCGGCTGTCAACTTATGTGACCCAAGGAGGAGCTTGACATGCAATCGAAAAAAGTAGAACCGGCTCGCGAGCGCAAGGAATATAAGCGGCCTGACTTGAAGTGCTATGGCACTCTGGTCGAGATCACTCAAAACGTCGGTGATCTCGATGACGACGGTACGCTTGGGACCGCATGGGCAGGCTTGTAGTCGGCAAAGTCTGAGGTAACGACTTCCCTGGCTGAAGACAACGCTTGACCCTGCTCACTTGGGACCGGTCGTCTTTTCCCACACCTGAGTGGTCGGATCTTTATCAGTGTGGGTTAGCCAACGATCAAGTCTGCTGTGTCTGGAGCGCAGGATTCATCGCCAATGCTGAGGCGCTGGCAGGGTCTTTGGGCCTGCCGTCTTCTGCAGCGGATCACGAGATCCTGCTCCATCTTTACTTGCGTCACGGTGGGGACGCAGCGAGGATGACAGATGGCCCTTTTGCCTGGCTCCTTTGGGATGCCGGGCAAAGGGTGTTGGTGGCCACCCGAGATCGGATGGGCCTTCACAGCCTATATTATCAGGTCGATGGGGCACGGGTACTGGTGGCGACACGGCTGGAGTCGATTCTTGGTGTTCTTCCCCATCAACCCCGCCTCAACCCCCGCTCGGTGACGGCTCATATCAACGCACAGGCCCCGCTTTCCGGCGAAACCTTCTACTCGGATATCCAGGCCATCGAAGCCGGAGGCCAGTTGGTTATCACAGATTCGACGGTGCGCGTGAACCGTTATTGGACCGTCGCACCACAGCCTACCCTCCGCCTCTCTTCGGACCGGGAGTATGCAACTGCCTGTCGCGAGCTTCTTTTTGAGGTTGTTGCCAGTTATGTGTCGAACCGGCGGGTTGCAGTCACTCTCAGCGGTGGGCTCGACTCGACTACTCTGGCTGCCGCCATCCGGACGCGCACACCAGAAGTAGAGTGCCTGGCCTTCTCCTGGTCGACACCCGAGCTGCCCGAGTCGGACGAGACTGTCTACTGGTCCAGCGTCTCGGAATACCTGGGTCTGCCGGCGGTTGAGATCCGTGCCGATCAACACTGGCCTTTGTCAGAACCTGAGGGAATCTGCACCACACCTGCCACTCCGTTTTATCACTATTATACACAACTGTGGCGGGTCACATTTGAAGCGGTCCGCCAACACGACGTTCAACTGCTTTTCGACGGTACCAGTGGAGATCACCTCTTTGGCGCGGATGTCCTCTCTTACCCTGACCTGTTGCTCGGTGGCCGGTGGATGGAATTGGCTCGCCAGCTACGTTTGCATCTTTTGTCATCCGAAAAAAGCTTGGTTCAGATCCTGTGGCTCGGTGCTGTCCAGCCGATCCTTGTAGAATACTTTCCGCGCTGGTATCATACGCGGGATCAATCCCCTGTGGCATGGTTGGGCACGGCTTATCACGACCTGTATCGCCAGCACTTTGCACGCCGAAATATCGTACCGACTATGTTGCCTGGCAAGCACAAGCGGATCCGCGTATTGCAAGACCGGCTGCTCAGCGCCATCTTGAACCAGCTAGACACGCTGGCCGGCGAATACGGGCTCGACCTTCGCCACCCACTGCTGGATCACAGGCTTGTCGAGTTCAGCTTGAGCCTGCCCACCACCCAAAGTTTCCACGCCAACCGTCGCAAATACATCGTTCGTAATGCGATGCAGGGCTTCCTGCCGAACAAGGTTCTCGACTTCCAGGGCAAGATCTGGGCTTCAGCTATCAGCAGGCGAGGACTGCGCGAGCGTGAGCAAGCGCAGGTCTGGAGCCTGATGACGGACATGCGTGCAGCGGACCTGGGTTTTGTGGATGAAGACCGCTTGCGGCAGAACTACCAGGACTATCTCGATGGTAAACATCAGTCGTCCCGGTTCTGGTACGCGTTGACGTTGGAAGACTGGCTACGGCGATACTTTTAGAAAACTGATTCGATGAACATAAACAAGCACCCAGCGTGGACGGGCAATGTCTCTCTCGATCCCGCGTCTCTGACCAGGCTCAGTCAGCTTGCCCGTGCGTCGGAGAAAAGGTACTCTGCGCTCCGATATGTGGACTATCGACAGGCAGAGCGTGACTGTGAAATTCTGGCGGCACGCATGCTGCAACTTTACTCTCGGACCGAGCTTGACTCTTATTCCTTTCTGGCACTCCCGAGGGGCGGGCTCATTGTCCTGGGCATGCTCGCCTATATCCTGGGGCTGAAACGAACACAGATCCTGCCTGACCTCACCTCTTCACAGCCCCTCTGCGTTATTGACGATTGCGCACTGACCGGGGCGCGGTTTGCCGCTCTTCTGACCCGGCTTTCGAGCTCGGACATTCTCTTTGTGCACCTCTATTCTCACCCGGCTCTGCGCGCCGCCGTGATCGAGCGCGAGCCACGGGTCAGAGCCTGCCTGGCGGCACACGACCTGATCGAGTATCCTGCAGCATGCGATCTGGACAGTGTGGAGAAGGCCGCCTGGACAGCCCGTTGGCAGGCACGGATCGGCTCGGACCGCTATTGGGTTGGCCGCCTACAGCCAGTATGCTTCGCCTGGAGTGAGCCTGACAGTCCGTTCTGGAATGCGGCGACCGAACAGGTGGAGGACGGCTGGCGTTACGTTTCGCCGAGTTTTTGTCTGAAAAACAGGGCTGCGTTGGGTCTGCCACCCTCCGAAGGGCTGAATATTCAATGGTTCGTGCCGCGCTCGGTCATTGTCGGCCAGTTCGATGACCTGGTGTGGCTCTATCAATCCGACACGGAGCAGGTCTATTCGCTCGACGCGATCACTGCCGATGCGTGGCGCGCCATGGCAGCGTACGGCGACGTCGATGCTGCGGTGCGACATCTATACAGCCAGTACGACGTGGATGAAGCCACACTCCGGGCGGATTTGGAAGAAATTCTTGCCCAGTTCGTACGCGCACGATTACTTGCGCCGCTTGATGGGGCAAGTGATGGTTTACGCTAATGATCTGCCCAGAACCTGACGTTGTTCGGTGGCGGACATATCGCCTTTTTGACTTGACACTACGCAGCGACTTGCCCTTTGTCAGCTCGCTCATGCCCGGGCATGGTCAGCCCGATGTTACCTTTTCCTGTCTGGAACAGGAGCCGCATGCTTCCGATGTCGAGCGGCTTGTCCCAACCTATTCAAGCCCGGAGCAAATCAATAATGGCCACAGCAACGTCTATTTCTACGCACTGGGTACGTGTGATATTCTGAGGCTCACCGGCCAGGCTGACTTTTATCTATATGCCGACCGCATCCTGTGTCGTCCGGCCACTCTACTTCCTGACGAGATGATCGAGATTCGCCTGCTTGGCCCCGTCCTCTCTTTCTGGTTGGAGCGCCGAGGGCTGCCCACACTCCACGCTGCAGCCGTCACGAAGAATGGCCGGACTGCCGTCTTCCTTTCAGGTAATCGAGGCGGGAAGAGCTCCCTGGCCGCTGCCCTGCTGCAAGCCGGCTACTCACTCCTGACAGATGACGTACTGGCCATTGAGAGACGCGCCAGCACTTTCTTTGCCCGATCGGGATACCCTCAGATGCGCCTCTGGCCGGATCAAGCTCACCACTTTCTGGGACATGCCGGCCTTGAACGAGTCCTCGCAGACTGTGACAAAAGACGTGTTCCGATCGGCCCCGGCCGCTTTGGCTTGTTCTGTCCAACCTCCCAACCACTTACCTGTATCTACCTGCCAGACCGTCATTGCCCAGAGATCTCCGGATCGAATGTGACAATTGCAGCCGTGCCGCCCCATTTCGCTGCTTTCGAACTGGTGCGCCACACATTTACACCTCGGTTGGTGGAGGCGGCGGGGTTGCAGTCAGCACGCCTTGCCCTGTTCTCCGCGCTGATTGAGGCTATTCAGGTGCGCCGGGTCAGCTACCCGAACGGCTATGAAAGTCTCCCTGCTGCCCGCGATGCGATTCTTGCTGACCTGGAATCGTTATGAAAGAGATGTTGGGAGCCTTTTCAGGAACCTTTCTACCCGATTGTATGTATATAGGGTGAAGGCAGTCGCAGCGCAACGCACAAAGCGTACGCGCATATCTGTTCTCCACAGTTTAGGAACATGAAGAGAGGAGACAAGAAAATGGCCAAGAAGCTAAATCGATGGGTGAGAAGTAAAGCCGGCATGAGGACCCTGGCCGGCATTCTCGTGGCAGTGCTGGTCGTAGTTGCGGCTGGCGCGATCTTTGGTTGGTGGGCGCAGTTGGGTGATTTGCTGAGAGGCACGGTCATCATCCCCGTGCCCTCCGCCTGCGAGTCATGGCCGGCTCCTGAGGGTGGCTACACGTATATGCCCACTGCCAGTGAAACGGATGCCAAAATGATCATTCTCTCGGGCTCCGGCATGTTCAGCTTCACGGATGAGCCGATGAAGCTCTGGATCGGCGTTCCGAAAGACTACGCCTCGTTCCAGCTTGGCTTCTTTGACGGCGATACCTGCGGCTACGCGAACGGCCGGTTCAACTGTGCCGCCGGGAACTGGGATGGTCAACTCAGCAGCTTGGTGCAGTACACTCTGTATGCTGACCGTATGCGTGATGGGAAGGGCACGCAACAGATCGCAACGTGGTCTTCGGAGGGCATGCCCAATAATGCGTGGCATGACATGCAGTTCGACAACATCGAGGCCGCCAAGTCTCCCTGCGGGCACTATTTCTATCGCCTGGAAGCCAAGTTCGTCAATGTTACCCAGGGTGAAGAGAATTTTAAACTGCGCTCTACCGGTTACCTGATCACAGGCGGGGAGTCGATTGTGGGCCTGAATGGGGCGAGCCGGAGTTTGAACGATTATCGCATCGTTTTCCCAGGGATCACCGATCTCAGAAACCCACCCGAGAGCACGTATGATGGCGATTGGGCGATGAAGTTCTATATACCCAAGGATACAACCACTCTGGAAATCTGGGATGGCGACTTTGACCGTGGTTCCTCAGCATCTGAGGGTGCAGACGGTGACGATGCTGAAACGGGCCCCAGCGATTACCCTCCGGGAATCCAAACTGTCAACGTCAATCCAGAAGGCGTTCAGAATAACGGGAAGGGAATCCCGCCCGACAACAACAACATTCCGCTGTTCAGGCGTGGCGAGCCCGTCTGGTACGAGATCATCGATCCAGTTGGACAGCCAATCTATACGAACCCCGAGCCGTCTGGCACGGAAGAGTGGGAGCGCTACGTCATTAGCACGGATCCGAACGTCCTCGCCGACGAGCATGTATCCGAAATCAAGGCCGGCTGGTATACTTTCCACATCATTGGCCTGGACCTGCACAACTATGTCTGGCTGAAAACCCCTTACATGTCTGAACAGATCCCGCCGCCGCCCTGCGACGCCACGTGCCCGCGCACCATCGGCTACTGGAAGAACAACGTCAAGAAGGTGCTCATTGACAACAAGCCCAACGGCGTCCAGGAGAGCCGGGCGAGCATCGAGCTGGCGCTCGACACCGTGGCCGAGTATAGCCCCTTGTACCGCACGGGCATCAACCTCCTCGACCCGATGGAGATCGGCAGTGCCGTCCGGCTCACCGACGCGGAAGCGAACCGGATCCTGCAGCGCTCCAAGCAGGACTACCCGGGCGACAACAAGGCCTCTCAAACCATGCTCGCCCGTGCCTTGCAGCAGAACCTGGCTACCTGGCTCAACTGGGGCTCGGGCAAGATCTGCTCCGACACCTATGTTGTGCTCAACGTTGCCGGCGGCACCTTCCAGGGCACCGTCTGGCAAGCGCTGCAGGAAGCGCAGACGATCATCCTGAACGCCACGGGTCCCGACGACCCGGCCCTCGAGCGAGCCAAGGACATCGCCGACCGGATCAACAACGGCGACTGCGGCGAGGAGTGCAGCGAGGACCTGGCCTGTGAGGAGTATGCCCAGTTCATCCCGCCGGCCGACAACCCGCCGCCCTACGACGAGCTGCCCGAAGCACCAGACACCGAGGCACCGCCCCCCGAGACGCTCGCGTGCACTGCGCCTATTCACAACCAGTACAACGTCGAGAACCCGACGAACAACCCCTTCTATGGCATCAAGTTCGAGTACCAGTCGGGTGAAGAGGTGAAGAAGGGAGCATTTGATGTGTTCCAGTACGTGCTGCCCGCCGACGCCGTCGCCGCCATGACCTCGGTGCAGCTCGAGGCCAAGGCCGGCCAGAACGTCGGCCAGGCGGTGCTGGAGGGATGCAACTTTGCCGGTGGCGAGCCTTGCGCCGTCGTGACCGATCCTGATGGATACTTTGGATTTGAGTTCAGGGGGGCCACCGACAATGGGGACGGCACCCTGACGCTCACCTTCTACGTCATCAACTTTACGGAGCATGGCCTCAGCCACGCCACCTTTGGCCTGCCCGCCGGCGTCGTTCCGCCCACGCCCACCGGCAGCTACCAGAGCGAGGTCTGCCCGTAGCCCATCCAGCGGCCGTGTTCCGGCCATGAACCCACGGGGAGGTGAGCCCCTGCTCACCTCCCCTTTTCTTTTTCTGCAGCGAGCGGTCCACGACACGCAAGATGGCGTATGCGCTCATCGCCGTGGCGCCCTGGGTCGTTTCACCGCGCTGATGTCCAGACTCAAGCACCTGGCGACAAGGTCCAGCGGACGGCGCTTGGTGCGCCGCCCGCTGGAACCAATGGTGGGAAGATGTTCTGGCTACGATCAGGCGAGGTCGAAGCGGTCGAGGTTCATGACCTTGTTCCACGCCGCCACAAAGTCGTGCACGAACTTGGCCTGGGCGTCCTCACAGGCATAGACTTCGGCCAGGGCCCGGAGTTGGGAGTTCGAACCAAAGATCAGGTCGACGCGGGTGCCGGTCCACTTCAGTTCACCCGTGGCGCGATCACGGCCCTCGAACAGGTCTGCGTCTTCCGAGGTCGCCTGCCACACCGTGCCCATGTCGAGCAGATTCGCAAAAAAGTCATTGGTGAGCGCCTCTGGTCGCTCGGTAAAGACACCGTGCGGAGACTGCTCAAAGTTGGCATTCAAGACACGCATGCCGCCAAGGAGCACCGTCATCTCGGGCGCAGTCAGCGTCAGCAGTTGCGCCCGATCCAGCAGCAGTTCCTCTGCCGATACGGCGTATTTGGCCTTGAGGTAGTTGCGGAACCCATCTGCGAACAGCTCGAGTACGGCGAACGACGCCACGTCGGTTTGCTCCGGCGACGCATCCGTGCGTCCCGGCGTAAAGGGAACGGTCACATCGTGACCGGCATTCTTGGCCGCCTGCTCGATGCCGGCGCAGCCACCCAGGACGATCAGGTCGGCGAGGGAAACCCTCTTCCCGCCGGACTGCGCGCTGTTGAACCCCTCTTGGATTCCCTCCAGGGTGTGCAGCACACTTTTCAGTTGGGCCGGCTGGTTGACTTCCCAATCCTTTTGCGGCGCAAGACGGATGCGCGCTCCATTCGCCCCGCCGCGCTTGTCGGAACCACGGAACGTGGATGCCGACGCCCAGGCAGTCGAGACCAGTTCCGGGATCGACAGGCCCGAGGCTAGGATCTTGCCCTTGAGGTCGGCGATGTCCTGCGCGTCGATCAGCTCATGATCGACGGCGGGCACCGGGTCCTGCCAGATCAGTTCCTCCGCCGGGACCTCAGGACCGAGATAGCGCGAGCGGGGGCCCATGTCGCGGTGCGTCAGTTTGAACCACGCCCGGGCAAATGCGTCCGCAAACTCTTCCGGGTTCTTGTGGAACCGCTCTGCGATCGGCCGATAGATCGGGTCCATCCGCAGCGACATGTCCGCCGTGGTCATGATAGTCGTCACCCGCTTGGACGGATCGTGCGCAGCCGGGGCCAGATCCTCTTCCTTCGGATTGACCGGGACCCACTGCCAGGCGCCGGCCGGGCTCTTGACCAGGTCCCAATCGTAGCCGAACAGCATGTCGAAATAGCCCATATCCCACTGGGTCGGTTTCGGCGTCCAGGCGCCTTCGATGCCGCTGCTGATCGTATCATCCCCCTTGCCGCTGCCGAAGCTGCTCTTCCAGCCGAGGCCCTGCTCTTCGATGTCGGCAGCTTCGGGCTCGGGCCCCACATGAGACGCAGGGCCGGCGCCATGACACTTGCCAAACGTGTGCCCGCCGGCGACGAGGGCGACGGTCTCCTCATCGTTCATGGCCATGCGCGCAAAGGTCTCGCGAACGTCCCGCCCAGAAGCGACCGCACTCGGTTGGCCGTTCGGCCCTTCCGGGTTCACATAGATCAAGCCCATCTGTACCGCGGCGAGGGGGTTCTCGAGATCCCGGTCGCCGCTGTAGCGCTCGTCGCCGAGCCATTCGCTCTCGGTCCCCCAGTAAATGTCCTCTTCCGGCTCCCAGACGTCCTCGCGCCCACCGGCAAAGCCAAACGTCTTCAAGCCCATCGACTCCAGGGCGCAGTTGCCGGCGAGGATCATCAGGTCGGCCCAGGAGATCTTGCGACCATATTTCTGCTTGATCGGCCAGAGCAGCCGGCGCGCCTTGTCGAGGTTGATGTTGTCGGGCCAACTGTTGAGGGGTGCGAAGCGCTGCGTCCCGGACCCTGCCCCGCCGCGGCCATCGCCCATGCGGTAGGTGCCGGCGCTGTGCCACGCCATGCGGATAAAAAGCCCGCCGTAGTGACCGTAATCGGCGGGCCACCACTCCTGCGAGTCGGTCATCAGCGCATAGAGGTCCTTCTTCACCGCCTCCAGGTCAAGTTTCTTGAATTCCTCGGCATAGTCGAACTCCTCACCCATTGGATTCGACAGGGGCGAATGCTGGTGCAGAATACCGAGATTCAACTGGTTCGGCCACCAGTCCCGGTTCGACGTGCCACGGCCGGATGTGACCGGGTTCGCTCGGCCCATCCCCGGGCCCTTTTCTTTGTCATTCATCGGTTTGCCTCCTCTTAATTTACCATGATCTCTTCAATGGGAACAAGTTGTTCCACAATGGATCCAACGTGACAACCAATTGTGCTAGATCGGTAATGGATCACCTCCTTTCTCTGTTTTGACAGTATCTGCTCAATAATCGGGGGTTGGGGTGTGTGCGGTGCCCGCACACACCCCAACCCCCGATTATTGAGATGATACTTTTGACATCTACCTTTGTAGATAATGATTGTTCACAAGATGGCAAAAAAGGACGCACAGATTTGCCTATGCCCTATCCTGACAATCAGGGCAGAGCCCGTAAAAGTCGAGCCGGTGGCCAACGATCTGATAGCCCGAGGATTGAGCGACTTCCTGGATCAGGCCGTGGGCCAGGTTGACCTCCGGATCGAGGATCTTTTGGCAACGGATGCAGATGAGATGGGGGTGGGGGTAGGGCTTGTTGCCATCATAGCGGTTGTCGTCCCCACTGAACCCCAGCTCCAGCACCTCGTCTATCTCTTTCAAGACGGTTAGGGTTTTGTACACGGTCGCCAGGCTGGTTGTTGGAAACTGATCTTTGATCTGTTCGTACAATTGGTGGGCACTGGGGTGCCCATCACCGGCGGCCAACAGCCGCAGCAGGGCGATGCGTTGGGGCGTGAGCCGGTATTTCCGCTCCCGGAGCTTGGCCACCAATTCCTCGAATCTGATTTGTGGATCAACCATATTGGCTCCTTATATGTATTTGTCTTCTATAGAAAATCAACTTCTACAGAGTATACTACATTTGACTGCACCTGTCAAATTTTGCTCAGAAAGTAGGGGATGTCGACGGCGGCGCCCCGGCTCTTGGAGAACTTGGCCCCGCGAAAGTTCAAGTATTCATGGACACAGGGTGCAAAACTCCATCGGTCTGACTGCCCGACTGATGATCTCTACAAGCTGGTCACGCCGTTATGGGTGCCACTCACCAGCGACCCGCAGTGGGGTAGAAGGAGCGACTGTGTAGACCTTGGAAGACTACCTGGAGCTCATAAACCAAAGGTAGGAGCGTCGAGCCCGAGCGCAAAGGAAATGGCTTGGTTCACTTCTTCCATTCTTTCGGACGAAAGATATGCGATCAAAGAACCCAACTTGTGCTTCGGAACAGTCTGAATGTTGTCCATGTTTGCGGCACACTCGGTGAGCAATCCATCTTCTTGAGTCAGAAAAACCTCGGACGGGATGTTACGAACAGTCGTCGTAATGGGGGCAACGGTCAGAGCATTCAGGAAACCAACGGCCGAGTCTCGAGTCAGAACGAGCACCGGACGACGCTTGTCAGGTGCCTGGAATGTGTACCAGCGTACCTCGCCCCGCCTCATGACGCACCCCATGCCTGCTCGTCCTCCCATATGTCAAATTCCCCCGGTTCGACAGGGTGTCGAGCATAGCCCTCGGCATGTTGCTTCTCCATTTCGGCGATTACATGCCGCTGTAGGGCGAGTTCCAAAGCCTCACGAATAAAAGCAGAACGAGTTGTATTCAAGGTCTCGATCATCTGATCCACCTCGGCCAGCAAAGGTTCATCGATGGTCATCTGGATTGTCTTCATCAGTCCTCACCCTATTATAATGTTAGTCATAGCACACATTATAATCCACATTGGGTTGTGTGTCAATCAGCGCTCTAAGCAAGTACAGACGCCCAATCATCCTATGGCCAGTCCAAGACAAAGGAGCCGGGGCATGCACCCCGGCTCTTTTTTGACTCTATGTACTACTGCCCTTCCAACCGCGCATACTCCTCTTCCACCACCCCCTCATCCAGCTTCCTGAACAACGGCGCCGGCTCCCGCAGCGCCTGCCCCGCCGGCAGCGCGCTCGCTACTCACGTCCCCACCGCCCCACTGTGGTCATACGTCAGCGCCTCGTGGCTCCGCGTCTCTTCCTCGTACGTCACTACCTGCTGCGTGCCGAACAACTGCCCCTCATACCCCAGGTACTCGTGCATCTTTTGCGCCACCTATGCGCTAGCATAGGCGTGCGGCAGCACCGGCGCCACCAACGTCTTCAGATTATCGATCACCCGCAGCACCACATACACCGTCGTCGCCGGCAACGCCGGATCCTCCTTGATCTGGAACCACGGCGCCTTCCGGTCCAGGCCTGCACTGAGCGCAGCGAACGTGTACCCGTTCGCCTCCCGCGCCAGCGCCAGCACCTCTCCCAGCGCCGCCCGCAGGTGGACGGCGTCGTACAGCGCCCCCACCGTCTCGAACCCCGCTTCCACTTTCGCCAGTAGCGCCCGGTCCTCCTCGTCCAGCCCTGCCCTGAGAGATACGAAGGGTCCCCCGGCTCCGGCACCTTCCCGTCGAAGCGCTTGTACGCGAACGACAGCATCCTATTGCCGAGGTTCCCCCACGTCGCCACCAGCTCGTTGTTATTCCGCTCCACGGAATCCTCCCAGAAGAACCCTTCGGTCCCTCAGGGCAGGCTTCCGTGTCCCTCGTCTCCGGCGCCGTCGCCGTCAGGTAGTACCGCAGCGGGTCCGGATCGTACTTGCTCAAAAAGTACGGCACATCCACCGCCGCCCCCCGGCTCTTGCTGAATTTCCCCCCCCCGAAAGTTCAAGAACTGGTTGTCAGAAGGGGGAAAAAGCTTTCGGGGTGACGGCGCGCCTCGCCCTTTCTGATTGAGTGACAATTGCTATCGAACCGGAAAGATG
>JAFGOG010000440.1 GCA_016926595.1 Anaerolineae bacterium | reverse complement strand
TAGTTCTGGCATCAAGATGGGGTTCACGATACAGAAAGATGACCTGATTCATCATAATGTACACCTCCTGTTTACTATGGAGCATTGGCAGACCGGATTGGTAACCTATGACATACTAAAAGCACTGCTTCATGAGCTGATTTCGGTACTCCAGGCAGAACAGGCAGATGTTTATGATCGAGCTATTGCACTTAAGGGAAATCCTCTCTATTTTAGAGACGATAAGATGAGGCAATATCCTGTCGGGTTAGGCTGGTTTACGTATTTTGGGAAAGGGCTTGTCAAGTTTCTTCGGTATGAGCGATTTGATGCTTTGCACACCTATGCAGAGAAATACGACTATAACGATGGATTGATGATCACTCTCCAGAAGGAACTCTTTGATGAGCATGATGCTGCACATCGGGCAAGGCGCGAACAAGCCGAACATGAATTGAAACTCGAGAATCTGCTTCCGCGGGATCTATACTCTTAGCCGCAGTGGGTAGGTTGGGTCGAGGCTGCCGGCTTTGTGGCACCATCGTCGCCCTCGCTTATCGACCCAATCGGTCTGTCTATTCAAACAAGCCGCTCAATGCGTATATCGAGCGGCTTGTTTTCCGAGTCGAGCCGCCAAACATGGGAG
Source organism: Anaerolineae bacterium (assembly GCA_016926595.1). The sequence goes on along the minus strand of JAFGOG010000440.1, from coordinate 3,169 downwards.
TGGTCCACCGATAGGCCGCCCCTCGCCATTTAGCCGCGCTTGGGTATGGTGCCTTCGGCAGATAACACAACGTCATCATCACGCAACGCGATGAGACCTGATGGGAGCTTGACCGAAGCCCGACCGAAGCCACACTGGAGCCGGGAGGGCGGCCCACCGATTGGCCGCCCTCGCCATTTAGCCGCACTTCGGTATGGCGCCTTCGCCAGATAACACAACGTCATCGGCACGCAACACGATGAGACTTGTGGGAGGTCGACCGAAGCCTGACCGAAGCTCGACCGAAGCTCGACCGAAGCTCGACCGAAGCCCGACCGAAGCTACACTGGAGCCGGGAGGGCGCCCCATCGATAGGCCGCCCTTCGCCATTTGTCGCACTTCGGTATGGCGCCTTCGCCAGGCAGCACAACGTCATCGTCACGTAACACGATGGGATCTACATGGGAGCTACGCGTATCATTGCCGTGCCCCCTCTCCGGCTGCACACTGTCACCCGGAGATACTCAATCGTGTTACCCTATCTCTTGCTCAAAGTCGTCCACTGGGCGTTGTCCGCCATATCTGGGTCCGGCTCAAACCTCCCAATCTTCGAGAGCGAGGCCACCGACCCGGCTGAACTCGCCCGTATTGTGCGTGACCAGCGTCAGATTATTAGCAAGAGCAATCGCAGCGATGATAAAGTCATTGGGGCCGATGGGCAATCCGCGCGACTCGAGCGTGGCGCGAATGTCCGCGTATTTCTCGGCTGCGGCGTCGTCGAAGGGCAGTGAGATGAACTACTGAAGGAATTCGCGTTGAATGGTGAGCATCTTGGCCGGGTTCCGGCTGCGGTGTGCGCCATAGAAAAGCTCGGCTTTGACTATTGAGCATACGGCGATGTCACTCGTTGGGGTCACTTGCATCCTCGCAAGTACACCCTGAGACCGCCCATTGAGATAACGAATGCAGGTATTCGTGTCTAACAGGTATCTCATTCGAGCGGCTCCCGAACCTCGAAGATACCCTGATCTGGACGCTCTAGAGGGTCATCAGCGAACGCGCCATAGGTTCGCTCGAAGAACCCCACCGGCCAGCCGAGATCGTCAGTGACCGAGGCCGGTTGCATGACAACCACTACTTCCAGATCAGTATTGACAAGACTGGTAGGAACTTCAAGTTTGAGGATGCCATCCTGGCCAACACGTGAGTGAATTCGGATCGTTTCCATCTTCCATACTCCTGAATCGGTGTGTCTTATCTACTCTGATTCTACCCCAAATACCGCTTCGACTGTACACTGTCGATTGGAGGGTCCATCGTGCTATTCCACCGCCTGACACATTGGATGTTGGCTGCGTCGATGCTCTTGCAGACGCTCGGCGGCTCGGCCACCTTCCGCCTGGCGATGGCCCAGCAGGGCGCCAACCCAATCACCCTGACCGCGGCCGGCGCCCCCGCGGACGCGGGGAACAACGGCTGGCAGACGCGGGATAACATCGTGCTCCGGCGGCGGCCGGCCGGGCTGTATGAGATCGCCGCCTTGCAGCCCGATGGCATCGAGCTGGCCTACCTGCTCACCGAGGCGCTGCCCGATGCCACCCCTGGGGATGACCTGGCGCTGGTGGTGAGCATCGACAGCGACTTGCAACCCTACCAGAGCGAGGCCGGGCTGTTCCTGCTCGATGAGAGCGGCAACGGCCTGCGCATCGGCGACGCAAAAGCCATCGACGCCAACGGCAGCGAAACTCCCGTGGCTATCGTTCCAATCGACGGCGCCACCGTTCTTCCTGCCGATCAATCACCAATCACACAACCACCCAATCGCACAATGCTCCGGCTGGTCATCCCCGCCGATTGGCTCGTCCACGCCACCTACCCCATCCTGGTCGACCCATACGTCACCCGCTGGGAAGCCGATCTGACACTCGGCACCGAGCGCTCTCCGGCCATCGCCTACGACCTGCAACACAACCAGGCACTGGTGGCCTACACGGGCGGCAGCGGCCTGTTCGTCCAGCTGGTGAGCGCGATAGATGGCACGTTGATCCACGACGCCCAGCTGGATGCTGCCACCTGCACCACCGACCCGTCGATGACTTTCGGCTTCGCCCAGGCCGGCGGGCAGAACGAATACCTGGTCGTCTGCGGCCAGGGAACCGACGTTGTTTACTGGAGAGTGGATACCAATGGCTACCAGGTAGGCGACAAGATCACGCTGGGAACCGTCCCACTGCAAGCCAAAACGGTCGATATCGCCTCGGCGGGCAACAATGCCGCGCTGGTGGTGTGGTCAGACGACTCGCAGGCGCGGGGTCTGCACATCAGCCTGGACGGCACACCGCAAGGAAGACCCTTCCCCATCCCGCCCCCGTTCTCCAACCGGAACGCAGCGGTAACCTACGATGCCTCGCTGGAAGCGTACGTGGTCGTCTGGCAGCACGGCAGCGAGATATTTGCCACTACCGTCTCTCCGGGCGGCTTGCCTGCCGACGCTTTCCAGGTCAGCGAGGCCCCCGGCCTGGAATCCTGGCCGGACGTCGCCTACAGCGGACATAACGGCCAAACCCTGGTGGTCTGGTCGAGCGCCAGCGAAGTAGACGGCAAACAGGATATCCAGGCCCGGCGGCTGTCAGGCGGTGTGCCGGTCACCCCGATCATCGTGGTAGCGCAGACGGACACCAGCAATTGCTTCCCGCATGTGGCTGGGAACCACAGCATTGGCTGGGCGGTGACCTGGGAGAGAATCACCGGCGCTGAAGACGACATCCGGCTTGCGCTGGTTCGAGGCAATGCCATCGGCAACCTGACGAGTCTCAACAAAACGATCGGCCAGACAACGGCCGGCGAGGTACACCCGTCAGTGGCCGTGCGCGGCGACGGCGTGCCGATGGTGGCCTTCGAGGATCGGGGCAACTGGCTAGAAAACAGCGAAATCGTCCTGGTGATCTATTCACAGGATCCGTTGGTTTCCTTCAGCTGGCACTATCAATACGATGCCCTCGGACGGGTGATCTCGGTCTGCTCGAACTGGGAAAACGGAGAATGCCTGAACGACCAGTGGCAGTACCGGCAAGACGGCGCGGGCAACCTGCTGCTGTTCAATCACTGGGATGCAGATCCAACAGAAAGAAAGACGGTAACTTCGCAGTATGTCATCAACGGGGCCAATCAGATTGAGTGCATCGATACC
>JAFGOG010000439.1 GCA_016926595.1 Anaerolineae bacterium | reverse complement strand
GCTTCATTTTCGCTCGACTCGCAGCAGTGGCAGCCCCAGCATGTATAGTTTTTGCAGCAGGCCAAGCAAGGCTGCCTGGTCGGTCATGTCCCCTGTCAGGACGGTCGTGGCGCCCGGCGCCTCGCCCCGAGCGCTGACACTCATGTCGTCGAACCAGTGCGCCCAGCGCTCGCCGATCCAGCCCTGCACCTCTATTTCATAGGGCCATGCTTCGCTCATGGTTGACCCTCCCGCGCTCTCTAGCTTGAATTCCAGGATAGCACAGAAATGGTATGAGGCGCATCATCCCGGCGGTATGATCCGGGGTATGATTTATGGGAGCAGGGTGGGGATGGAGGGTTCCAGCCCGGTGAGCTGTTCTCTTGGCGATCAGGCCCGGGAAAGGGTGTGTCTACGGAGGAGGCAGTATGCCCATCGCTTGGGCTTGGGCGACGGCCTCCTCGCGGTTGTGGACGCCCAGTTTGCCATAGATGTTGCGTGTGTGGGATTTGACCGTGGGCAGTGAGATGAACAGCCGCCGGCCGATCTCGCGGTTGGACAGGTCCTCGGCCAGCATGTGGAGCACCTCCAGCTCGCGGTCGGTCAGTGGCTCGACGAGGGGCTGGGGTGCCTTGGCAACGACCTCGCCAGGGGGGCCAAAAGCGGCGAGCAGGCGGCTGGCATACCGGGGCGCAATGCCCCGCGCCGCCGCCCGTTTGAGCAGAGCCTGCATCGGCTCGCCTCCATCGAGGAACAGCCGCACATAGCCCTCCGGCTCGGCCAGGCTGAGGGCCTGTCCCAAGGCATCCAGGGCCTCGCCGGGGGTGGGCAGGGCCAGCGCGCGCAGAGCTTGGATCTCGATGACCGCGCCCATACGGCCGGCGGCCCTGGCTGGCGCCAGCCGGGCATCCAGCAGAGCCACAGCCTCGGCGGACTGGCCCTCGGCCAGCAGCACGCGCGCCAGGGTCAGATCCTCAAACTCGCGGAGATACTCGGTCTCACCAGATTGTCGATACTCGTCGGCCCAACGGGCAGCCAAGTCGATTTGCCCTTGGGCCAGCCAGATGCGGGCCTGGTAGGCCGATGTCAGGTCGACCAGGCGGGGGACGTTTTCACGCTGTGCGATCTGGACCGCCTGCTGGGCTGCCTTCCGGGCGCCTTCGTGATCCGCCAGGGCCTGTTTGATCCGAGCCAGTACAGCGTGCCCGCTGCCAAAACTCTCGCTGATGCCACCCTGGCTGAGGAGCTCCAACCCCTCCAAGAGATGGCGTTTCGCGGCGTGCAGGTCATTCCACTCATACAGGATCTTGGCTGCCTGGAGCCGCACAAACCCGGCGACAGATGCTGGCGCCCCATCGACAATCGCCAACTGCCCGGCCTCTTCGCATGTTTGCATCGCCTGCCAAAGCCGGGCCTGTACGATCTCGATCTCGGCCAGGTTGCACAGAAAGGGCACAGCCACAAAATTCAACCCTGCCGAGATGGCGGCTTGAGCTGCTTGGGAGAAAGCATCGTGCGCTTCCGCCGCCTCGCCAGCTCGTGAGTGGGCCATCCCCAGGATGGCAGGGGCGCGAAAGCGGGCGATCGGGTCGTCCTTTGGCGTGTGGGCCAGCGCCTGTCGCGCCAGCTTTTTGGCCTGTTGTACATTGCCCAGCACAGCCGCATACGATGCCCGGTCGACCATAGCCAGGCCCAGAATACGTGCTGCGTCGGGGGCCGTCGGGTGGTCTTGAAGCCACGCCTCGAGGGCCTGCAGTGTTTGGTTGGCGAGTTCCGGTTGTCCGGATACAAAGAGGAGGCGGGAAGTAAACAGCCGGAGCCAGGGCCGTGGCTGCACGGCCTCGTCGGGCAGCGCCGCCAACCATCTCTGGATCATCGCGGTGTCGGCTCGCGACCAGGTGGCGATCCGCAGAATGGCCCGCTCTGTCGCCTCCGCCGCCAGGAGATAGTCCTGTGTCGCCAGGGCATGGTGGACCGCTTCAGCACTGAATCCGCCTCGCTCATACCAGGCCGCGGCGCGGCGATGCAGCTCGGGAACCAGGTCGGGTTGGGTCTTTTGCAGCCGCGCCTGCAACAACTCGGCGAACAGGTGGTGGTAGCGGTACCACTCGTGTTCGTCGTCCAGAGGCGCCACAAACAGATTCCCGGCCTCGATCTGTTCGAGCATCTCTTTGCCGGGTTTCAGATCGGCGCTATCCAGGACTGCATCGCACAGCGCGCCGCACATGCGATTCAAGATCGAAGTTTGCAGCAGGAAGGTCCGGACTGGTTGGGGCTGGCGCAGCAGTACCTCGTCTGTCAAATAGCCCAGGATGAAATGGTGCCGTCCGGAAAAGCCGGCCACAAACTGGGCGACGCTCGCTGGGTCCCGACCCTGCATCGAAAGCGCGGCCAACTGCAATCCTGTGATCCAGCCTTCGGTATGCTCTTCGAGGGTCGCGATCTCGGACGGTGTTAGCTGCAAGCGCATCGATCGGTTCAGGAACGCGGCTGCCTCCTCGGGCGTAAAGCGCAGGTCGCTCTGCCGCAGCTCGGTCATCTGGCCCCGGCCTCGCAGCCGGGACAGGGGCAAAGGCGGATCGTGGCGGGTGGTGATGACCAGATGCATGGTCGGCGGCTGGCGATCTACCAGAGATCCGACCGCCTCGTGAATAGCCAGCTCTGTAATGGCATGATAGTCGTCGAGGACGAGGATCAGGGGCGCGGCCTTGGCGAGGTCGTTGATCAGCGACGTGACCAGTGACTCGGCCGGCACAGGAGGTGTGCGTTCGAGCAGCCGCAGAGCCTCCTGTCCGATCTCCCGGTCCACCGTTCGCAGGGCAGCCACAAGATAAGCAAAGAAACGATAAGGATCGTTCTCTGCTGCCTCCAGCAACAGCCACCCCACGCGATTCTGGACAAAAGTACCGGGAACCACCGATTGGAGATCAGAGAGCCAGGCGGCAATCAGGGCGGTCTTTCCCGAGCCAGCGGGGGCTGAGACCAGCGTCAGCTTGCGGGCAAAGCCACGAGAGCTTTGCCCCAGGCTGTCATTCAGCCGTTCGATGAGATGTGGGCGCGGCACCCACTCCTGCCGGACCGGTGGAATATAGAGCTTTGTGGTCAGCAGTGCTGCAGACACCCACTTCCTCCGCGGACGAGCCTTGCGTCACGACCCCATCGTACCCAGCACGAGGGATCTGGACCTGACCGAACAGGCAAGTCCGGGATCGCCACGGTTACCGATTCTGTGGACATCACATGCCTCCGTCCATAGACGCCATCACCACTGGTGGGATTGTACCACAGATGCCACCCAGAAACAAAGGCAAGACGATCCCTGCCGGGCGTAGTGAGGAAAGGCCAGGCGATAGAAGACGACCTGCCAGCCTGAAACTCAGGCCAGCAGGTCGTTCTTGAATACCCCCGGGTGAATACGAACAACAGGACCGCACAGCACGATGTCTTTCAAAGTGTGAAAGCCATCCGTCAGCCAGGCGACTTGGATAGTCGCCCTCTATGTTCTAACTGCCGATATGAATACTGTCTAGTTACGTGAGAATTAGATAGAGAAGGTACTTAACTAACAGGAAGGATACCACCGTCCAACTGCCTGGCATTGGGGCCCAAAAACCCTCAAACCGATTGAAACGATATACGGGGCAGTTGCCTGCTCTCCGCATTTGTGCCTAGCATTACTTTCCCACGATGGCCTGTCCCCAGCGGCGAAAACCTAAACAAGATCCCAAACACTTCTTAACGGCTTCTGAATGCTCTTGTTCATACGGAACAGTCCAGGACAGATGTCCTGGACGTCAATCATGATCACTTCATTTACCATGGAGAGAAGGAGGCATTGCATGTTTCAGAAGAAGCTGCTGGTTTTCGTGATCGCACTGGTCTTGGTCGCGTTGGGCCGAGCGGGGTACGAAGTCGAGGCTGCAGAGCGGCAGGGCACTGACTTGGTGAGTCGCCTGGCGACCACGGTGCAACAGACGACTACATCCTACCCCGTCGTGGATACCGGCCAGGTGCTGTGTTACGACGCCAGCGGTGCGGAAATTGCCTGCCCGGGCCAGGGCGCAGCCTTCTACGGCCAGGATGCTCAAACCGACGGCCGTCAGCCCAGCTACGCCGACAACGGCGACGGCACCATCACCGACAACAACACCGGGCTGATGTGGCAGCAGGCGGTCAGTGAAAAGATGACCTGCGACGAGGCGGTCGCCGCCGCGGACGGTTTTGGCCTGCTGGCTACGACGATGGGCTACGACGACTGGCGGCTGCCCAACGCCAAGGAGCTGCACAGCATCGTCGACTATACCCGGGCGCCGGCCGCCACCGGCTCGGCGGCCATTGATCCCGTCTTTAGTGTCACCCCCATCACCGACGAGGACGGCGACATCAACTATCCTTTCTACTGGACCGGCAACACCCATGCTAACTGGACGGCGTCTCCCGGCGCGTGGGGTGTCTATGTCGCCTTTGGCGAGGCACTAGGCTGGATGCAGCCACCCGGCGGCGGCGCCTATCTCCTTGTGGATGTCCACGGCGCGGGCGCCCAGCGCAGCGAACCCAAAGCCGGCGACCCGGCCGACTGACCCTACGGCAACGGCCCCCAGGGCGACGTCGTTCGCATCTACAACTATGTCCGGCTCGTCCGTGATGCGGGCGAAGGGCCGAACGTCCCACCCACGGCTGAGGCCGGCGGGCCCTACACCAGCAAGCAGGGCAGCCAGATCGCGCTGGACGGCTCGGTCTCCAGCGACCCAGACGGCACGGTCGTCAAGCACGATTGGGACCTGGACAACGACGGCCAATACAACGACGCGCATGGCCCCACAGCAACCTTTCCCGCCACTCAGGCCGGGACCTTTACCATCGGCCTGAGCGTCACCGACAACAACGGTGCCCAGGATACGGACACAACGACCTGCCAGCCAAGGCCAGAACTGGCAGGTCGTTTTGCTACGAAACCTTCACAGCTATGGCGCCGCAAACGAAAGAGCGGATTTCTCCAAGCGAGTATCCACGCCCTGCAGCGCTTCCTGGATAACATTAACTGTCTTTTCAGAGAGTGGCTCGCCGCACTGCTCACACACCCAGGCTGGCGCGTCATGGATGATGAACTGTGGCATACCAGAGCCATAAGCGACTATGCTCATGATAGCTCTGAGCACCCCTACTCCCCAATGATCTGGACCAACACCCGCGAAGACGTTCTTGCTACGATCAGGCGAGGTCGAAGCGGTCAAGGTTCATTACCTTGTTCCACGCCGCTACAAAGTCGTGCACGAACTTTTCCTGAGAGTCCGCACATGCGTAAACTTCTGCCAAGGCCCGGAGTTGGGAGTTCGAACCGAATATGAGGTCGACACGGGTGCCGGTCCACTTCAGTTCGCCCGTTGCGCGATCACGACCCTCGAACACATCTTCATCTTCCGGGGTTGCCTTCCACGTCGTGCGCATGTCGAGCAGATTCACAAAAAAGTCATTGGTGAGCGTCTGTGGCCGCTTGGTGAAGACGCCGTGCTGGGACTGTCCAAAGTTGGCATTCAAGACGCGCATACCGCCAACGAGAACCGTCATCTCAGG
>JAFGOG010000438.1 GCA_016926595.1 Anaerolineae bacterium | reverse complement strand
CGGCTCCTTCTGGAAGGGCATGGTCGACTGGATCAGTGGCGCTGCCGACCTCGACACCGTGCTCCAAGAGATCGACGACTCCTGGCCGAGGTAGGCGTGGAGGGATGCTGACAGGCAGCCGCCACGCGATGCCTGTAGGCCCTTGACCTGGCCCGGGGGTGAGGCATTCCGGCGGGAATGCCTCACCCCTCGAATATGCTGACCATGAGTGAACGAAGGAACAAGCCAGACCTTGGCCCGAAACTGATGTTGGCTTTTCGGGGGTGCGAAATGCCGCCCCGTATCCGGGCGTTGTTGGAACGTCAGGAGATCGGCGGCTTCACCATGTTTTATCATCACAATGTCCAGGACCCCACTCAGCTCAGGGCGCTGACGTCCAGCTTGCAGGCGACCAATGCCACAGCCGGCCGTGATCCGCTGCTGATCGCTGCCGACCAGGAAGGTGGACAACTGGTGGCCCTCGGCCCGGAGACGACCTCGTTTCCGGGCAACATGGCCTTGGGTGCTACCGGCGACTGCGACCTGGCCCGGCAGGTTGGCCTGGCCCAGGGGCACGAGCTGGCAGCCATGGGCATCAACGTGAACTATGGGCCGGTGTGTGACGTCAACACCAATGCCCGGAATCCTACCGTCGGCGTCCGGGCCTTTGGTGACGATCCGGCACTGGTCGGCGAGATGGCGGCGGCCATGATCGCCGGCCTGCAGGCGGCCGGGGTGGCCGCGACAGCCAAGCACTTTCCAGGCGGCGGTGACTTGGGCCTCGATCCCCACTTTGGGGTTCCTGTCCTGCCCCATAGCCGGGAGCGGCTTGAGCAAGTCGAGTTCGTGCCGTTCCGGGCTGCGATCCAGGCTGGCGTGCGCCTGATGATGACGGCTCACGTGGCCCTGCCCCGGCTCACAGCCGATGAGAAGCTGCCAGCCACGCTGTCGCGGGCCATTATGCATGACCTGCTGCGCGAGGAGATGGGCTTCGAGGGCCTGTTGATCAGCGACGCCTTTGACATGGCGGCCATCAGCCAGGGCGACGGACAGGTGATCGACGCCATCGCTGCGGTCCGGGCTGGCGTGGACCTGCTGCTCCTGCCAGCCGATGCTGGCGTGCAGGAACGGATCCAGGACGCCCTGCGCCTGGCGGCCTCACGGGAGCTGGTCCGGGCGCAGCACCTGCGACCCTCGCTGGAGCGCGTGCGGGCCCTGAAGCACTGGCTGGCCGGGCGAACGCAGCCGCCCCTGGAGGTGGTTGGCTGCGCCGCGCACCGGCGCCTGGAGCGGGAGGTGGCGCAACGGTCCATCACCCTGGTGCGAGACCGCGCCGGCCTGTTGCCGCTGCGCCTGCCGGCCGGGGCCCGGATAGCAGCCATCATGCCCCAACCCAGGAACCTGACCCCGGCCGACACCTCGGCATCGGTGGCGCCCAGCCTGGCCTCGGCATTGCGGGCCTACCAGCCAGGGGTCGAGGAAATCGTCACCAGTCACCCGCCGGCGGAGGCCGAGATTGCCGCGTTGAGGGGGCGGGCCGGCGACTATGATCTACTCGTCGTGGGCACGCTCAGCGCCCACCTCGATCCCTCGCAAGCGGCGCTCGTGCAACAACTGGCAGACACGGGGGTACCCTGGTCACTGTGGCACTGCGGACGCCCTACGACCTGCTGGCCTATCCGGAGGTCGGCACCCATATCTGCACCTACAGCCTCCAACCCTCTGCCCTGGAAGCCCTGGCCGCAGCCCTGTGGGGTGAGATCCCATTCCGGGGCCGGCTGCCGGTCAAGATCCCGGGGCTTGGCCCGAACCATAGATCACGAGTATCATCTCAATAATCGGGGGTTGGGGCGTGTGCGGTGCCCGCACACGCCCCAACTTTCCCCCTTTACCGAGATGATACGATCACGAAAGAGATAGCATGAGAAACGATTTCAATCTGGTAGCGCCAGGCTTGGTTCCCCCCCTAGACCGGGGGTTTCGACCCCCGGTTCTGGCCAACCGGGCGTTCCGGCAAGAGGTAGAGGCGTCGGGCGCTGGCGTACCCCTGATCATCGGCCTGGAGCGGCCCGACGGCTCGCTGTCACGCTTTGAGACGCGCGTCTTTGCCCAAACCTACCCACGGGCCGGCGCCAACCTGTTCTATGCCGAGCGCCTTGTCAAGTTCCTGCTCTGGCAACGAGGTGCCTGGAAGGTGTGGGTCGGCGGCCCCGGCCATATCGGAAAATACATCCAATCGACCTATAGCCTCGAGGGTCCCCGCGAGTTCGACGCCCAGTTCATGGGCGACAAGGTGTACCGAAAGCCATTCACCGTCGTAGCCTGTGCTGCGGAAGAGGTGCCCCCCACCTGGGAACGCACCCAGGCGCTGGGCCGGCACCTGGATGGTTGCCGGATTGGCTTTGATCTCGGTGCCTCGGACATCAAAGTATCCGCCGTCGTTGACGGGCAGGCCATCTACAGCGAGGAGATCGTCTGGGAACCGACGATCCAGGAGGATCCTGCCTACCACTACCAACAGATCCGGGCTGCCCTCGACAGAGCCCGGGCCAGGCTGCCCCGCCTGGATGCCATCGGCGGTAGTTCGGCCGGTGTGTACGTCGACAACCGGCCCATGGTGGCCTCTCTCTACCGCGGCGTGCCGGAGGCACGCTTTGACGAGATTCGCGGCCTGTTCCTGAGGATCCGCGACGAGTTTGGCGTGCCGCTGGAGGTGGTCAACGACGGAGAGGTCACAGCCCTGGCCGGCTCCATGTCGCTGGAGGACAACAGCATCCTGGGTATCGCCCTGGGCTCCAGCGAGGCGGCAGGCTATGTGAACGCAGAGGGCAATATCACCGGCTGGCTGAACGAGCTGGCCTTCGCTCCCGTGGACTATCAACCCGATGCGCCCATTGACGAGTGGTCGGGGGATAGGGGAGTCGGCGCCCTCTACTTTTCACAACAGTGCGTATTCCGCCTGGCGCCCCGGGTCGGGATCCCTGCCCCCGAGGGTGTGACCAAGGCAGCGAAGCTCAAGTCTATCCAGGAAAAGCTGGAGGCCGGTCACCCGGGCGCGATCCAGATCTGGCAGAGCATGGGGATTTGTTTGGGCTATACCCTCGCCCACTATGCCGATTTCTACGATCTAGGGCACGTCCTCACCCTGGGCCGGTGCACCTCTGGCCGGGGCGGGCCCCTGATCCTGGAGGGTGCCCGGGCGGTGCTGAGGCGAGAATTCCCCGACCTGGCCGAACGGATCGAGATCCAGCTCCCGGATGAAAAGAGCCGGCGCGTGGGCCAGTCGATCGCGGCGGCCAGCCTGCCGGCGCTGGCATAGACTACCAGGAGACAGCAGCCATGTTATACCTCCATCACGCGACTCTGTTTACGCCCGAACTCCGGATCGACGAGGGGGCAGTCCTGGTCGAGGCAGGGCAGATCCAGGCTGTAGGACCGGCAGCCGAGATCCCCTGTCCGCCCGGCGCGGCCACCGTCGACGCTACGGGACTGATCCTGGCCCCGGGCTTTATCGATCTTCAGATCAACGGCGCCTTTGGCCACGATTTCACCGCCGACCCGGCCAGTATCTGGCCCGTGGCGGCCCGGCTGCCTCGCTACGGCGTGACGGCCTTTCTGCCGACGGTCATCACTTCGCCGCTGGAAACCATCGCCGAGGCTCAAGCTGTGGTCGGCTGCCGGTCGGCCTCGATCCCGCCCGGCGCCAGGCCGTTGGGCCTCCACGTCGAGGGACCATTCCTGAATCCGGACAAGAAGGGAGCCCACAACCCAGCCTACCTCCGCGACCCGGACGTGGATGCGGCGGACGGCTGGTCGCCGGAGAAGGGGGTGCGGATGGTGACACTGGCGCCCGAGCTGCCGGGGGCGCTGGACCTGGTCGCCAGCCTGGCCGAGCGGGGGGTGCTGGTCAGCGCCGGACACTCGGCGGCCACGCTGGCCCAGGCCCAAGCGGGCCTGGCGGCCGGCGTCCGCTATGGTACCCACCTCTTCAACGCCATGCCGCCCCTTCACCACCGTGAGCCAGGATTGGTGGGGGCACTACTCACCGACGATAGGGCGACCACAGGCCTCATCGCCGATGGCATCCACAGCCACCCGTCCATGGTCGCCTTGGCCTGGCAAGCACTGGGCAGCGCGCGCCTCAACCTGGTCACCGATGCCATGGCCGCGCTGGGGATGCCTCCCGGCCGGCACATACTGGCCGATTTCGAGGTATGGGTCGACAGCACCAGCGCCCGCCTGGCCGACGGCACGCTGGCGGGCAGCATCCTGTCGCTGGACAGGGCACTGCGCAACCTGCTGGCCTACACCGGCTGCACCCTGAAGGAGGCCCTGCCGGCGATCACGACGACGCCAGCCAGGCTGTTGGGTTTGGCTGGCACACGGGGCCGCATCGCGCCCGGTTACGCCGCCGACCTGGTGCTGTTGACGCCCGACCTACAGGTGGCGGCTACCCTCGTGGACGGCGCAGAGGTCTACCGGCGAACAGCGGAAGGAGAGAGGACATGAGTGAACCAGAGAACTCGGCAACCGTCTCCTTCCAAAGGATGCGGTGGTTTCAGCTTTGCTCGTCCATGCGTCGAAGGCTACCCCTCTGCTTGATCAGGTTCTCGAAAGACCTCTTCAAAGAACCGGTCCTTATCCAAGCTGTCCTGCCACTGTCGATGGTGAACGACAGCATCGAGCGTGCGGCGCCAGCCCTTCCAGCCACACCTCCAGGGTATGGACTTGGTCTGCGGCGAGAGTCGCCAGGGCACTTCGGGGCAGGATGACGGCCAAACCCTGGCGCTCATAGGATGCTTGGTCTCCGTTGAGTCGTATCTCGGCGATGGCGTACGCGCCCCACGGCAAGCGGTCTGCATTGTGGTAGGTGATTTCGAATTTGCGACCGGCAAACAAGGTCAAGACCGAAGCCCGGCCATTCGCGTCAAACTGCGCGGGCATCAGTTTGGGCTCCAGTACCAGATCACCGAGCCGCCCCTTTATGCCCAAGACCTCGCTGAGCATGGTCAACAGGTACCAACTGGCGGAACCTGTAAGATAGGGATACATGCCCCGACCCTCTGGCTCGACGTACTCGGGGATACCGGGATAGATCCCACTCAGGTTCAAGTCCTGGCAATGGCGGTAGATTCGGTCCAGGACGGAAAAGCCCTCCTGTACCAGGCCGCGTTTGTAAAGGGCATTGGCATACATGACGGCCATGTGGATGAACATGGCCCCGTTTTCCTTGTGACCAAAGGCAAAACCGAAGCAACGGCCCAGGCTCATACTGAGCCTGGCGGCGGCAGGGCCAAAATCGGTGTTGAGCCGGTAGCCACCGACGTTGGGATCGTAGAGGTAGCGGTCGGCGGCCCGGACGATCTGCCGAGCCTGCTCGTCGGTGGCGATGCCGCCCATCAGGGCGAATACCTGGCCAGTGAGCGTCATCCGCACGCCATCGCCGTCATTTCCTTCCAGCCGCTGGCCCTCCTCATCATAGTAGCCGTTGAACCAGCCGATCTCCTCGCCCTGCGGCAGCCATTCCTGCCTCCGTAGATGGGCGTAGAGCCAGTCGGCCTTAGCCGCCAGGTCAGATGACAGGTCGTGCAGAGAGACCGCTACCCGTTCTCCCGAAATCGTGTGCTGTGTGGCGGCGAAATACTCTTCCAGGCGCGACCGCTTGTCGGCGACCGAGTCATAGTCCGCGGGAGCGTTCAGCCTGTCCAGAAGCAGCAGCAATTCGGTAAAGAGTCTCACCTGGGTCAGGCCCAGCCGGCCCAGATCCAGTACCAGTTGGCTGAGTGCGCGCAGGTTGCTGGCGTACAAAGCGGTG
>JAFGOG010000062.1 GCA_016926595.1 Anaerolineae bacterium | reverse complement strand
GATGAGCTGCGTTCCAAGTAGTTGTCATCCCTTTGTTGCCTTTGTGATCTTGGTGGTTAGCCTGTCTTCCAAGGAGATTCATCATGCGCACGACAAACCGTGATTCCATCCAGCCGTTCACCGGCGACGACGGCTCCATCATCCGCGAGCTGGCCCGGCTGGCGCGGCACACCCTGGCCGAGATCCGGCATCCGCCCGGCACGGCCAGCCGCGAGCATTTTCACACCGAGGCCGAGGAGGTGTACTGTGTCCTCGCCGGCCAGGGCGAGATCCGCATCGACGGCGAGACACAGGCCATCGGGCCCGGCGACGTCATCGAGATTGGCCCCGGCCAACGCCACAAGCTGTGGCAGCGCGGCCAGGGCGACCTGGTCCTGCTGGTGACCTGTGTCCCGGCCTACGACGTCCGCGAGGTCATCTTTACCGAGTGACCTGTCCCTTCTAGTTCCCTTGCCGGTTGCACTTTTGACCAAAATCGGCTATAATAGGAGCCATCAGCCGTCAGCTATCGGCTACTGCGGTAGGGGATTCATACCGCAATGGCGCCTGGCGCAAAGCAAAGCTGAAGGCTGACCACTGACCGCTGAAGGCTGCTTGCGGGAGGGAGCTATGTTCAAAACCACGGTCGGTCAGGTGACGGTATTGGGTGGTCACCAATACGATGGAGCCACCAATACCCTTGTCGACGAGCGGGTCTCTCGAGGGCGGAAGGGCGGAAACCTTTATGTTTTTGTCGAGACCCCTCAGCGCGGCCGCGCCGACGACCCTGACAGCGCAGCGGGGCGACTGGCTGAGGTCGTTCACCAAACCTACGTAGGTCGGCGGGGCAGTGTGACGGCGGGCCTGCAGCAGGCCGTACGCGAGGCAAACCGCCTGCTCTTTGACGAAAACCGCAATTCCTTGCCCACCGAACGGCTGACGGCGGGCATCTCCTGCGTGGTTCTGCGCGACGATGACCTGTTCATCGCCCAGGCGGGACCGGCCGCCGCCTATGTCATGCACGACGATCAGGTAACCCGTTTCCCCGATGTTTCGCCCTGGCTGGACGATGTCCCACTGGAGGAAGTAGATACCGCCCCCCTGGGGGATCGCTCCGATGCGCATGTGGCCCTATTCCACCTCCAGGTCAGCCCTGGCGACGTGGTGCTGCTGATCGAAAGCGATCTGGCCCGCGCAATGCCCCCCCAGGCATGGGATCCTATCCTGGCTGAGGGTCGGCTCGGCGGGAGCCAGGCGGTGTTGGACAGGTTGCTGGAAGCGGCTCGCGGCTGTGACTTGACAGCCCTGGCGGTGACGATCGGCGATGGGGGCGCCGGCGTGGAACCTGGACCTGCCGCGCCGGAAAGCGCCGGTTTCCGCCGGGAAAGCTCTGTCATGGCAGGGCTTTCGCAGTGGGCCGGCCAGTTGCAGCTCGGGGATCGCCTGCGGGGGGCTGCCAAGGCCGTGGCGGCAGCGTTGGCCGGTCTGTGGGTCGGGCTGCGGACGTTGGCGCGGCGGATGGTCCCGAGTGGCGCGCCGGTTGGGGGAGCGACCCGCCGGGGCAGGCAGGCAGGGCCGCCCGCGGCCAGGTGGGGCGAAGCGGAAAAGGCGCCACGGGGCCGTTCGCGAACAGGAGCCCGTGCCCCGACGCAGGGTGAAATCGTCCATAAGGCTCTCATCGGCGCCGCCGTTGCCATCCCGCTTGTCGTCGCCGTGGTCGTCGCCATCACTTTGCTGCAGCGGGGACAGACGCGGCGGGCCGAGCTGGATGCACTGTGGCAGCAGGCGACCTCAAATTGGCAGCAGGCCAACACCGCCACCGATCTCACATCCCAGCGTACCTATCTGGCAGCAGCGCAGAGCAGCCTGGATCGCTTTCTCGAGCGCCAGCCTGAACGTGCCGATGCAGTGTCTCTCCGGCAGGATGTTATAGAGCGCCTGGATCAGGTCAATCAGGTCAAGCGCATCGGGTGGGTGGGAGAGCTGCATAGCTACTCGGGTGACGTCGTGCTCAGCCGCGTCGTCGTCCAGGGTATGCACGTGTTTGTCATGGATCGCCGATCGGGCCAGGTCCACCATCACCAGTTGGATATAACCCAGCAATCCCTTCAGCCAGACTC
Source organism: Anaerolineae bacterium (assembly GCA_016926595.1). The sequence goes on along the minus strand of JAFGOG010000062.1, from coordinate 31,811 downwards.
CAAGGTCGTGGTCAAGAAAGGCGATCAGGTGGATGGGACCCTGGTGAACGACCTGGTAGACATGGTGTGGATGGGCATAGATCAGGGCAACATTCGCCAGAGACCGGCTTTGGTCATTCTCGAGAGCGGCGGCGCGCTGATCGAGTACGATCCAACCACCGGCGAGCGGCGCGCGCTCCAGGTGACCGCCCGCGATGCCGACAACTATGCCCAGCTAGTAGGCAGCCATACCGGCCGTCTATATGTGCTGGACCCCAACACCAACAAGATCTGGCGCTACGATGCCACGCCCGATGGTTACGGCGGCGCACCTACCGACTGGCTGCAGGCGTCGGCGGATCTGGCGGGTGTGGTGGACATGGCGATCGGCGACGGCATCTACCTGCTCTATGCCGATGGCCGGATTTCCAAGCTGATCCTGGGCCAGCCGGCGGATTTCAGCACAGCCGATTGGGACGCGCCGCCCCGCGACCCGAGGGCCCTGTCGAGCTATCCGCCGGACGAGACGGAATGGATCTATGTCGCCGACAGCGGCAACAGCCGCATCGTCCAGAGCGCAAACGATGGCAAGTTCACGCGCCAGTTCAAGCTGAGCGATGCGCAGTTGGCCGAAAAGGGCGATATCCTGAAAAAGGCCGCCAGCCTGTTTGTAGACGAGAGCGTCAAGCGCGCCTATTTCTTGAGCGGCAACAAGCTGTACGTGATCAGTCTGTCAGAATAGCGGTCGGCCAGGAGCCGTCAGCTATCAGCAGGCGCCTTCCGAGGTAACGGCTCAAAGCTGAGAGCTGATAGCTGCCTGCTGAAATCTACTACGGAGGGGTTGTTGGAAGATATCCGCTACTGGATCGGGTTCAACCGGGTGCAGGGCATTGGGGCGACCCGACTGCGCGCTCTGCTCGACTATTTCGGCGACCTGGAAACGGCGTGGCATGCTGCGGCTCATGATCTCCAGCAGTCGGGTCTCGACAGGCGATCGCTGACCAACCTGCTGAAACTGCGAGAGGACCTGAACCTCGACGCCGAGGTCAAAAAGCTGGAGCGCCTTGGCGTGCAGGCGCTGACCTGGGCCAATCCTGACTATCCACGCAACCTTCGCCAGGTCTACAACCCGCCGCCGTTGCTGTACGTGCGAGGTTCCCTCGAAAAGCGGGATGAATGGGCGGTGGCTATCGTCGGCACGCGCCAGGCGTCGGCCTATGGCAAGGAGGCGGCGCGCGCTTTCGGCGCCGGGCTGGCCCGGGTGGGGGTGACGGTGGTCAGCGGGCTGGCGCGGGGCATCGACGCCGAAGCGCACCGGGCCTGCCTGGAGGCGGGCGGCCGGACGGTGGCGGTGCTCGGCTCGGGGGTCGACGTCATCTATCCGCAGCAGCATGCGCGCCTGGCCGCCGAGATCATGGAGCACGGGGCTTTGGTGAGCGAGTATCCACTGGGCGCCCAGCCACAGGCGGTCAACTTTCCCCCGCGCAACCGCATCATCAGCGGTATGTCGCTGGGGGCGATCGTCGTCGAGGCCGATCTAAGCAGCGGCGCGCTCATTACCGCTGGCTTTGCGGCGGAACAGGGGCGGGAGGTGTTTGCCATACCGGGCACCATATTCGCCAAGAGCAGCCGGGGCACCAACCAGCTAATTCAGCGCGGCGCCAAGCTGGTCACCGGCGTGACCGACGTGCTGGAGGAGCTGAACCTGACGATGGTCAGCGAGCAGGCCCAGGCGCAGGCCGTGCTGCCCGAGAACGAAACCGAAGCCGTCCTGTTGCAGCACATCTCGGCCGAGCCGGTGCACGTCGACGAGCTGGGCCGTGCGGTCAGCCTGCCGATCGCCCAGGTGAGCAGCACACTGGCGCTGATGGAGCTCAAGGGGATGGTTCGCCAGGTCGGCGGCATGCACTATGTGCTGGCCCGAGAGGGCAGGGCGCCCTACACAATAGAATAATCTGGGAAACCCTTCCAAATTCAAACCATCAATGGAGATTGTCATGGACGATCATCTCTACGCTGTTATCATGGCCGGTGGCATCGGCTCCCGGCTGTGGCCCCGCAGCCGGAACCACATCCCCAAGCAGTTTCTCGATCTGTTAGGCCCTCAGACCATGCTCCAGGAAACCGTGCAGCGCATCGAGCCCCTGGTGCCCCTATCCAGGTTGTTCGTGGTGGTGAGCCAGGATCATGCCCAGCGGGTTGTGGAGCAGGTGCCTGATCTGCCCGCAGAGAACCTGCTGGTGGAGCCGTGCCGGCGCGACACGGCGCCGTGTATCGGCCTGGCGGCGACGGTCCTGCGCCGGCAGGACCCGGCGGCGGTGATGGCGGTCTTGCCGGCCGATCACTATATTGCCGATGGGGCTGGCTTTCGCCAGGCCATGGAGGCCGCTGCGCGGCTGGCGGCTGATGATTACCTGGTGACCCTGGGCATCACCCCCAACCAACCCCACACCGGCTATGGCTATATCCAAAGGGGAGCTCTCTTGAGCCAGATGGGTGAGCTGTCAGCCTTTCAGGTGCGGCGCTTTACCGAAAAGCCGGACGCGACCACCGCGCAGCAGTTCGTCGACAGCGGCGAGTATTACTGGAATGCCGGCATCTTTGCCTGGCGGGCGCAGACGATCCTGGACGAGATGGCGCGGTTGGCGCCCGCGCTTGCCGAGGCGCTGCACGCGGTGGCCGAGGCGTGGGGCACACCCCGCCGGGCGCAGGTGCTCGCCGCCGCTTGGGATCGCGCGCCGCGGGTGTCGATCGATTACGCGGTGATGGAAAAGGCCGCGCGGGTGGCCGTGCTGCCGGTGGACATTGGCTGGGACGACATCGGCAATTGGGCCCAGTTGAGCCGGCTGCTGAGCAAGGGCCGGGATAACCTGGTGCACGGCGGGGGCCGGACCGCGCTGGTCGACACTGCCGGCACCTACGTCTATACCTCCGGGAAACGGCTGGTAGCTACGGCCGGGGTACACGATCTGGTGATCGTTGATACGCCCACGGCGCTGCTGGTCTGCCACAAGGCCAAGGCTCAGGCGGTCAAAGAGATCGTAGATCGGTTAAAGGCCGAAGGGTTGGAAGAGTATTTGTGATATGGGCCAAACAGACGAACCGATCACGGGGTACTGCGTCAGGTGCCGGCAGAAGCAAGAGATAGCCGGGGCGCAGGCCGTTTTCCTGGGGGAGCAGGGCCGGCCGGCGACCCAGGGCGCCTGCCCGGTGTGCGGCACTCGGCTGGTACGCTTTGGGCGCACGCCTGCCCACGACGCGCTGGATCCCGCAGCGCACACCATTGCCTCGCGGGCGGCGGAACGGCGCCTGGCGACGGGGCCCAAGCTGGTGATCGTCGAGTCGCCGGCCAAGGCCCGGACGATCGGCCGCTTCCTGGGCCGGGGCTACCGGGTTGAGCCGTCGGTGGGCCATGTGCGCGATCTGCCGGCCAACCGGATGGGGGTGGACGTCGAGCACGACTTTGCTCCGCGCTATGTCATCCCCGAAAAAAAGAAGGAGGTGGTGAAGAGGCTTCAGAACGAGGCCCGCCAGGCGTCCGAGGTCTACCTGGCCACCGACCCGGATCGCGAGGGTGAGGCGATTGCCTGGCACCTGGCCGCGGCGCTGGAGCGCCAGTTGCGCGGCGTGGCGGTCCATCGCGTCGAGTTTCACGAGATCACCAAGGAGGCGATCGACCGCGCCTTTGCCCAGCCGCGCCAGATCTCGCAGGAGCGGGTAGACGCCCAGCAGGCGCGGCGGATCCTGGATCGGGTGGTGGGCTTTACCCTCAGCCCGCTGCTGCGCGACAAGATGGGCCGCAAGGGCCTGTCGGCCGGTCGGGTGCAGTCGGTGGCGCTGCGCCTGGTGTGCGAACGGGAGCGGGAGGTCGAGGCCTTTGTGCCGGTGGAATATTGGACGATCGAGGCGGAGCTGAAGAAGCGGTCAGCTATCAGCCATCAGCTATCAGCCGATACCAGGCAGCAGGCCGGCAGCTTTGTGGCGCGGTTGGCGAAGGTCAGGGGGGAGGATCCGGACCTGGGAGACCAGGCAGCCGCCCAAGCTGTGGTCGACGACCTGCAGCGCTCGTCTTTCGCGGTGGACCAGGTTGGCCGCCAGGAGCGGCGCCGCAGCCCGGCGCCGCCCTTTATCACCAGCACCCTCCAGCAGGAGGCCAGTCGCAAGCTGGGCTTTACCGCACAGCGGACAATGGCGGTGGCCCAGGCCCTGTATGAGGGCAAGGAGGTCGGCGACGGGGAGCAGACCGGGCTGATCACTTACATGCGCACCGACTCGGTCCACGTGGCCGAGTCTGCCCAGGCCCAAGCCCGGCAGGTGATCGGCGAGCGCTTTGGCCCGGCCTATCTGCCGGACCAGCCGCCTCAGTACAAGACCCGGGTCCGGCGCGCCCAGGAAGCCCACGAGGCGGTCCGTCCTACCAGCGCCTGGCGCGATCCGGCCTCGCTGCGGCGCTCGCCGGCGTCGCTGAACCGCGACGAGCTGCGGCTGTACACCCTCATCTGGCAGCGGTTCGTGGCCAGCCAGATGGCGCCGGCGGTTCTGGAACAGACCACGGTCGACGTTGCTGCTGGGCCTGCGCCCCAGGACCGGCCCTACCTGCTGCGCGCCGTCGGGTCGGAGGTCAAGTTCCCGGGGTTCCTGCGGGTTTACGAACAAGGCCGCGACGAGGCCCAGCCTGCCCAGGACGAGGAGCGCAAGCTTCCGCCCCTGCATCAGGGCGAGCAGTTGGACCTCGTCCAACTGCTGCCCGGCCAGCATTTTACCGAGCCGCCACCGCGCTACACCGATGCGGCGCTCATCCGGGCCCTGGAGGAGTATGGCATCGGCCGGCCAAGCACTTACGCGCCGATCATGGCTACTTTGCAGGAAAGGAACTATGTGGAGCGTGTGCAACGCAAGCTGATCCCTACCCGGATCGGCCTGATCGTCGACGACCTGCTGGCCGGGTATTTCCCCGACGTCGTGAACGTCGAGTTCACCGCCGGGATGGAGGAAAAGCTGGACGCCATCGCCGCCGGCGAGCAGGCCTGGGCGCCGATGCTGCGCGAGTTCTACGGCCCATTCGCCGCTTCTGTAGAGGAGGCCCGGGACAAAATGCCCGTGGTCGAGCTCAAGCCCGAGCCGACCGGCGAGCTGTGCCCCCAGTGCGGCAGTCCGCTGGTCGTCAAGTTCGGCCGCCGGGGCAAGTTCATCGGCTGCAGCGGCTGGCCCGCCTGCCGCTACAGCGCGCCGATCCCGGTGGCCGGCGTCAAGTGCCCGCAGTGCGGCGCGCCGGTGATCCAAAAGCGGACGCGCAAGGGCCGGCCCTTTTACACCTGCGCCAACTACCGCCCCGACGACGAAAGCGCCTGCCAGTGGATCTCCTGGCAGTTGCCCAAGGCGGGGCAGGGGTAATTTACAAACAATGCTCCGCCGCCTACAGACCTTGTACCAACCGCTCGGCCCGCTGCCTCAGCGTCTCAAAATGGCGCTTGAGTCGCTCGACCGGTTCGCTCTGGATCGCTAAATAGAAAGGATCGGTAGGGCGGGGCGCCTGTAGGGGCGGCGCCCTGTGGCCGCCCTCCCGGAGGTAATCCTGCACAATCCGGAGCAGGGGCGCCCACGGGTAGCCGTGTCGCCTCAGCCCAGTGACTGCTGCCTCGTCAAAGGCGGCAGGATATTCTGCCTGCTCCAGGAGGGTTGGCTGCTGGCCCAGGGCCAGCTCGACTAGCGCCGCGTCGACCAGCAGACGGGCGGCCCGCGCCACCTGGGCGCTGCGCTGAGCCTCGGCCAACCGCCGACGCGCGTCCTCCATCGCCTTCCACTTGGCGTCCACCGTCGCCTGCAGGTCCTGTTGAGCTGCTTCTATCGCCGCCTCTGGCCACTGGCCATGGGGCGAGGCGGCGGCCAAGGCCGTGCGCAGATCGGCCAGGCGATCCATCCGCCGTGGGCGTCCAGCGCTGTCGAGCGCATAGTAGGCTACGCGGGGCAGCGGCGCATCGACGCTCGCCCGGAGAAGGGGACCAGCCGCGCCGGCCGCGACCGGCGGCACCCGCGCCAGCAAAGCCGTCAACAGTGGGTTGCCAAAGGTTAGCAGTTGTAGCGTGTTGGGGTGGTCGTCAAAGGTCGCCCGGTCGAAAGTGATCGCCGTCTCATGCCCTTCGCAGTTGAGCCACAGGGCCTGGGGTATCGCCTCGTGGGGGCGAAAGCACGCCTTCAGCGTTGGCGTCGTCGTCAGCGCCGCGGCCAGCTCCTCCAGGCTCAGCGGCGAATCCCAAGGTTGGGGCGCTTCCCCCTTGGCTTGGTCGGACCACTCGTCCAGGTTCAAGCCGGCCTGGGCGCCGTCCAGGTCGGCCTGGAGCTGGGCGAGCTCGTCTCGCAGGGCCTGCTGCCGCTCGGCCCCCGGCGCCATGGCCAGCGTCTGGATGGCGCGCCCAACCCTGGCCAGGATCGGCTGCAACGGCCCGACCACTTCCTGGAACCAGTCGATCCGGTCTGACAGGGCGCGGTAGACCCGAGCCTCGACCGTGTCCTCGTAGAAATAGTTGCGGATCCAGACGGCGTCATACCGCTGCCCAATCCGGTCCAGGCGGCCGATCCGCTGTTCCACCCGCATCGGGTTCCAAGGCATGTCATAGTTGATCAGCACCCCGCACGTCTGGAGGTTCAGCCCCTCGCTGGCCGCCTCGGTGCAGACCAGGACCTTGATCTCCTCTCCCTGGCGGAAGATGGTCTTGATCTCCTCCTTGGTGACCGGCGCCCACATCACGCCGTCCCACCGCTCGCCGCCGCGGCCGCTGTAGCAGGCCACCTGGGTCCCGTAGCTCTGCCGCAACTGCTCCCGGATAAAATCCATCGTGTCGGTGTACTGGGTAAACACGATGGCCGTGTCCCGCTGGCGAAAAGCCTGGTGGAGATCGGCCAGGAGCCGCTCTACCTTGGAGTCGTGCCCGCTCAGGCCGCTGAGGTCGTGGATAAACGCCTCGACATAGTCGATCTCGTCCCGGTACAGGGCTCGTTCCTCCACGACCAGCTCGTCGACGTCGAGGCTCAGCTCTTCCTGCTCCCAGTCGTCGTCGTCCAGCCCGAGGCCGGCCTGGCCGCGCAGGAAGGCCATCCGCCGCTCCAGGCTGCGCTGCACGGCGTAAAAGCTGCTGGTCAGCCGCCGGCGGTAGACGGTCATCACGAAACCCAAACCCTTGCGCTCGCCCTCGTACTTGTGGTAAAAGCGTGAAATATACTCTTCGATCCGGTCATAGAGCGCCCGCTCCTCGTCGCGCATCGAGATCCATACCAGGCGGGGGTCGCGCGTGGGCACATTCTCGTGCAGCAGTCCCTGCCGGACATATTCGCGCAGCAGCGGCCGCGTATTGCGAAACACCAACCGGCGCAGCGGCGTGTGCTGCCGGATCATGCCCACGGCCAGCCCGCGCGCTTGATCGGGGAGGCGCTGCAAGGCGCGGCCGGGATCCGGCTCGTCTGCCAGGGCGCGGACCCTGTGCCAATCCACCAGGCCCAGCCTGTCCAAGGCCGTGTCTTCCAGGCGTGCGTCTACCTGCCCGCCGCGCATGGCCAGCTCTGCCCGGAACAGGCGAAAGATGAGCGACCAATCGGCCTCGTCGAGCGGCCGGTGCAGCTCTTCGTAAAAGGTCAGAAAATTGCGCCCGTCGGCTCCCCACTCGCCGCTGAGGCCCAACAGGCTGAGCAGGTCCCAGACCTCGATCGGGTGCACCTGCATCGGCGTGGCGGTCATCAGGATCAGGCCACGGGTGCGCCTGTGCAGATCGTTGAGCAGCTCCAACAGCCGGTTGGGGCGGTAGGTCTCCAGGTCCAGGAAATCCCTGCGGCGGGCGTGATGCGCCTCGTCCACGATCACCAGGTCCCACGGGCGCGCCTCCAACAACGTCTGCCGCCGGTCGCGGCGCTTGACCAACTGGCTGGAGGCCAGCACCAGCTCGACGCAGTCCCATGGGTTGGGCGTCGTCGGGACGACCTCGTTCTGCCACAGGTCGCGCAGCAGGGCGCCGTCGTAGATCGGCACGTTGAGCGCAAACTTTTCGTACAGCTCCTCCTGCCATTGGCGCAGCACCGACTTGGGTGCCAGGATGAGCCCGCGGCGGACGATGCCGCTCAGCCGCAGTTGGCGCAGCACCAACCCGGCCTCGATCGTCTTGCCCAGGCCCACCTCGTCGGCCAGGAGGTGGCGCCCCGGATAGTCGGCCGCCAACTGGCGGGCCACCACCTGTTGGTGCGGCCAGGGCGCAAGGGCGCAGGTGGCCGCTCCCAGGCCCGACGCGCCGACGAGATGCGGCGCATCGCGCAGGAACTGGCACACGATCTGCTCCTGCTGGCGGGCTCCGCCTAGCGCCATCTGCGCGGCGCGCTCACGGACCGGCTCCGGCGCCCGTTCGAGCGGGTCGCGCGTTGGGGCGGCGGAGGGTGCGTAGCGCAGGAGCTGCTGGCGGGCGGCCTCGGGGATGGGCAGGGCGATCCAATCGGGCTCGCGCTGCGCCCACAGCCGCTCAAAGCGGCCGGCCGCCTCGGCCACGTACAGCCGCCCCTCCTCCGTCCAGGAGCGAAAGACCATGAACTGCTCGTAGTTGCGCTGCCAGCCCGTCTCCGACTCGTTGACGCTGCCGCTGAACGCTACCTGGTCGCCGTGGGCGTCGCTGAACACGCCGATCTTGGCGTGAAAATAGTCGTGGCTCTCGGTCGGGGGGAGCGGCAGCCCGTCGGCGCCCTTGGGCAGGACGACGCGGATCTCCAGCGACCCGGCAGCCACCAGCCAGGCCAGCGCTGCCAGCCGGTCGCGCATCATCTGGTCGGCCAAGGCCTCCGGGCTGGGCAAGGCGCGGTCCAGCCGGGCGGCGACGACCTCCCGCAGGTCATGGCCGGCGCGGATCGCCTCCACATCCTCCGCCGCCAACTGCGCCCCGACAAGCAACCGCATCTGCCCGTTGTTGGCGATCAGGTGGGCCACCCCCGCCGCCGCCACCGCCAGAGCGCTGCTGGTGAAATAGCCGGTCATCCGGTCATAACGGATGCTGGCCTGCAGGGCAGGGATGTAGAAGGCGTGCAGCCGATCATCGCCTGGACCATAGGAGATCCGAAATGGATAGTCGAGAAATCCAGTTGTCAACGCAACACTACCTCACAAGCTGTAAGTCGACGGGCACTACCGATGCTCTGGAAAGACCGGCCACCGTCTCAACGACCGCCGAGTTCGCGATCTGGGCAACCGTTTCGTCACGCCTGAGGGCAGGGGGCAAGAGCTCAAAGTATGGACCGGTGCTGATCCAGTTGGTAAAACGGCGCCAGTGGGTCGCGACGGTAGCGGCTATGCGCCCAGGATCGTGAGGGAGGCAATCAAAGTCTAGTGGCTCTCCAGAAATGAGAGCGATCCCTTCCGCTCGCGCCGCCGGTTCACACCGCAGGCCATTCTCTTCAAAGAGCAGACGCACGATCTGATTCTCTGTCGCTCCGGCGAAGGTATAGTACATGTACCTGTCGCCCACGCGTTCCTGCCACACCGCGCCTTTGGTTGTCTGCAAACCGGCAGTGCGGTGATAGAGCATTTCCAGTTGGCGGGCACACTCTTTGTCAATCTGATGATCGGACAGGGTCGGCTGGCTCAACAGCAGATCGTGCATCCCATGGGCGAGTAGAGAGCTTGCTGCGAAAGCACCCCTGCTGCCCCAGACTGGTCGGACAGGATTGGTCACTGGGTGGACTAGATCAACCGTCAGACCGCGATCCGAGATACCGGTGATCCGCCAAAAGCGCCCGGCAAACAGGATCACATTTCCGTGTCTGATGTGGTTGGGGCTTAGAGGTAGGGATGCCAGGAGACGTCCACTGTGAAAGACTGGTGTGCCGGCATCTTGCGCAGAGATGTTGGTATAGATCTCTCTCCCCTCGATGAGATCCTCCAACTTGGAGCCGACTTGATAGATCCTCTGGCCGGGCTCGCGCCGCAGGAACTCCTGGTCGACCAGTCTATCAAGCGTGGCGTGGATCTGCTCCGCAGCCAGCCAGGGGAACACCCCGAACTGCTCAGTCAACTCATCTGGATGAAGACAGAGGCGGCGCTTTCCGGCGAGAATAGAAAAGATCTGCTGGATGGATACACTGTAAGGCTGGCCTGCTGTCTGCCCCTCCACCTGTCCATTCTCTGCCAGCCGGAGCATAGTAGCGAATTGAAGGAGTTCGAGGGGGTTCTGAGGAATGACGGTAACGTACGTGTATTGTCCGCGCCGACCACCACGCCCAATACGCTGGAGGAAGCTATTGACCGTGGTCGGTGCATCCACCAGGATCACCTCTTGGATGGAGCCGATGTCGATCCCAAGTTCCAGTGTGGTCGTCGCCACGCAAATGGCCATCTGCGCAGACTTGAAGCCGCGCTCCACATACTCCCGTTGTTCCTTGGTTAGGGTTGAATAGTGGACAAAGCTCTCGTGCGGCTGTAAATCGCGCAGAAGGAGGTATATATCATCGCATCGTCGCCTGGAATTGACAAAGCACAGGATCTTGTCGTACTGACTGGAGCGCAGTAGGTCGCACAGCATTGACAGTTCAGACATCCAGTGCAAGTTGGCGATGATTCGTCTGCCGCCTGCCGCCGAGATCACCCGTGCCGGCTCGTGTTGGGGACAAAGCCACCCGGCGATCTCACCCGGATTACCCACCGTGGCAGACAGGGCTAATCGCTGGACGCGATGTCCGGCGAAATGCTCCAACCTTTGCAGCAAGAAAGCCAGTTGATCACCGCGAGGTGTGCCAAAGATCTGGTGAACCTCGTCTACGACCGCGTATCTGACCTGTTTGAGCAAGGAGGTGTTCTTGGACAACAACACATCTAAAGACTCGGGTGTCGTGAAGAGCACCCTGATGTGGCTTGTATCCTCTGGCAGTGCCCGATCCCCGTGCCGGATTCGAGCTTCGAGGCCTAACTGGCGCAGCGGTGCCTCCAAACGTCTGTGTAGATCGTTCAGTAACGCACGGGTGGGTGCGACATAAAGCGCCACTGGTCTATCTGGTTGGCCCAGCAATCGAGCGGCGATAGGGATCATGGCCGCTTCTGTCTTGCCGCTGGCCGTGGCCGAGATCAAGAGAACGTCGGCGCCGTCATAGATGACCTCGATGGCCTGTTCCTGGATCGGGGTCTTTTGCTCCAGGTGCGGTCCGAGGAAAGCGCTGATGGCTCGCTGCAACCCGGGACGGGATGGCGGTTTGCGCTCAAAGCCAAGCTCTGCCACGAAGAGATCGGTCAGTTCATCGCTCATGCGGTGACCTTTTTCTCGTCCAGGATGGCTATTGTCTTGCGGACATAGTCTCCGACCCGTTCCCCTGTCATCCGATCGGCAGCCTTGTGGATGACCTTTATCACGTCAAACGGAGCCTCCCAACCGGTAGCCCGTGCATAAACCTTGCAGATCTTGGTGGCTATCGCTTGCCTCTCCTCAATACCTAGCGGTCCCAACTCTAGCATGCTATCAGAACCAAGCTGTTGGGCCAGCCAGCCACCACCTTGGCTGTCAAAGAAGGAGGGCGTTGTCGCATAGAGAAAGTAGCAGTGGGGGAACCACTGGCTCTGCTGGATGATCTGTTGGAGGTTCGCATAGGCTTGGTCCCGCTGGGATGAGTGGGCAAATGAATGAATGGCATCTGCCTCGTCAAACAGAATGCAGATCCCTTTAAACCCGATATAGCGGATCGTCGTGGCCATCTCGCTCAAGATCTGCAGGGCATTGTCGCTGTCCAGCCGGAAGCCGATCCTCAGCCGGCGGATATCGCCGAGAGCCATCTTTTCGCCGCTGAGGTATTTGAGGATGAGCTGTCGGTTCGTTTCGTTGGGGCGAAAAAGGTTGGTCGCGTCGACATAGGCCGCCATGATCTCGCGTAGATCTTTTGGCAGTTCCTGCTCGACAATCCGTCTCACGCGATCTGGGTTCAATTCGCGGATACCCTCCACCCAGCGGTCGATGATGTTGGACAGCGCCGGTTTGTGTCGTTGATCGTCCGTGCGCAGCCCCCACATGGTCTGATTGTAGACGGCCATAAAGTCATACAGTGGGCACGAGTTTTGGGACAGCGTGACAATGCTCACCGCAAAATCGTGGGCGAAGGCAAACTCACGCAATAGGTACAAGACGTGCGTCTTACCCTGGCCGATGTCGGCGTTTAGAGACCGAACCAGGGACCTGCCGTTCGCCACGGCCTTTAGGTCTCCTGCTACCCGATCCAGTAGATCATCCCGACCCACAGAGTAGTAAGCCGTCCCCTCGGCAGCAGGAACCCCTCTGCGCAGAGCGTCGATGATGCGGAGGGCCTCCTTGGCTGTGAGCTCATCCATCGGCCTGACCTCGACCTCGGGCCGGCCGTAGGGGATTCCTTTTTTGCTCAGAAGGCCCATGAGCTCGAGGACCTCTTGCTGGCTCAGGCGTAACTTGGGATGGTCGTCAGGGTCAAAATAGCCTTTTCGTTTGGCCTCTGCGACGATTGCCCTAAGATTAGCTTGTGTCCCCATAAACACCTGACCTACAACGCGAGTCTCCGTTCTTCGTCCTGGATTACGCGCTCCACAAACAATTCATAGTTGGAGACGATGTCCAGACTTTGATCGTTTCTCAACTCATCCAAAAGCATGACTGTGCTTCTGACCAGCGTGCGCACGCTCTTGTCGGTACGGACTTTGACATACTGTGCCACCCTCTGCAGGTGCTGGTCTGTGAGTTCGGGCATATCGCGATCGTACGCAATCTGATAAATCGTCTTGATGCGGCGCGCCAGCCCAAAGAACTCTTCCGCGCTCAGGGCGGGCAATTCGACGATGACCTTGTCCAGCGCCCGCTGACCGATCGGTCTCAGGGGATCGCTGATACGCCGCCAAAGCGCGGGATAGGTCTGCGCGCCACGATCATCCTCTCCGCTGAGGAAGCTGGGGGTTGAGGCAAAGACAAAGTAAAAGCCATCCAGGTCCTGGTTATCTATGATCTGCCGCAGGTTCTCGTTGGCCTGGTCGCGGTTGGTGATGCGGCTGAGCAAAGTGATCGACTCGGCCTCGTCGAGCATCACGACAAAACCGCTGTAGCCCAAATGCCGGATGAACTGGACGAAGGCAGCCAGGTAGGCCGGAATGTTCCTGAACGTCTTGGATTTGGTCTCCACTCCCCGGAACCACTTTTCAATCTGGAGGCAGTCTTCAAAGCAGGGACCTCCCTGCCGGTTGTGCGCCCGGGCATATTCCACCAGTTTGAGACGAAAATCTGGGAACAGCAACTGCAACCCTTCATCTTCGTCGATCTGGCGAAGGATCGCATTGCTGTCAAGGTCTCTGACCTTCTCTGCCCATTGTTGCAGGAGGCGTCCCAAAGCATTCTGCCGCGCGCTGCGGGTCATGATCCCACCCATAATCAAAGGCACGACCATTTCCAGCTTGTTGAAAGGCGCTTTCTCCCGGTCAAGCGTGACGATCGACACCACAAAGTTGTGGTCCAAAGCCAACTGGGCCAGCATGTCCAGAAAGTGGGTCTTGCCGTGACCATAGTCAGCCTGAATGAACTTGGTGCCTTGCTGGCCAAAGGCGGATATGTCGCCCAGCACCCGCTCAAAGTAGTCGAGAAGCTCGTCCCTCCCTATCGAGAAGAGGAACACATCCTCCTGGGGTGGTACTCCTTCCCGCAGACGGTTGACGATGTTTAGAGCTCGCCCGCGCGCGGGAGGCTCCATCTGTTCCCACTGTACGCGCATCGCTACACCTCCCCTGGCCGCAAGAAACCGTAGAACCCAACGTTGTGATCGGGTTGGATCACCTTATAGGCCCGGCGGGGATCTCGGATGGAGCTTAGCTCGACGTGAGGTGAGCCTAGTTGCTTCAAAGCCTGCGCCTCCCACAACAGGGACAGGTCGGCGCTGAATTCATCCTTGTAGTATGCAATCAGGCGCCCGCCCTTTCGCCAGCCAGTGCCTTCGTTCTCGACCTGCTGCTTCAGGATTTGGTAGACTCCTTCCAGGGAAGCCCAGCCGGTAGGGCTGGGACCGACACGCTCCAGTTCCCTGTAGGCCTGAACGAGCCGGTCGCGGAAACTGGCGGCATTGAAGGGGCGCTGCCATAGCCGTGCCCGTTCTGCCGCGAGGGCGTCGCGCACGCTGGGCCACTCGAACGTGCTCAAGGACTGAATGCCCACCTTGGTCCGGATCTTTTTGCGGTCAAATTCTATCTCCAGAAGGTGATCAGCCGTATACTTGGGTGGCTTGCCTTTCAGGGGGATCCGTTCAGCCCGGCAGTACTCCTCCAGCCTGGTGCAAGTCTCTCGCAACTGCTCTTCCTGGCGCCGGTTGAGGTCTAGGCCTAGTTTCTCCAACGTCGTTTTTGCCCGAGGGTAGATGTCGGTCAACTGCCCCGTCCGATTCTGCAGAATCCGGGCGGCCGCGTCGGCATCATTCTCCTCCAACGCCTTGAGCAGATCGGTAACTATCCGCCTGACCTTCGAGCGTCGGGCAACATCGTCGGCAATCTCCTGATTCAGACCCTCCAATTCGGTCCTGATAGCCTGAGTGAGGTGACTTGGTGCATTTTGCATCGTTTCTTGTCCCCTTCCTGTCCACGGGCTCAGTTGCTCTGACCGTGTTCCTGACCTCCAACTCGTCTGCACTCCCAGTTCCTGGAAGAGCACGGCAATCGCCCTTTCTGCACTTCTAAACTCCCCTAACTAGACTCCCTGGCGGGCTGCTCGGCTGGTACCCGCGCCAGGTGAAGATAATAGGGGAACATGTTCATATCAACCGCAGTCATGGTCTTGAGGAGGCTGATGAGATCACTTGCATCCAGGAGTTGCCTCAGCCGTTGGTTTTTCCCCAGACGGTTTTCGAGTTCTCTGGTGAGGCGCTCCTGCGCCTTCCCGTCGCTAGTGTGGGGCTGAGGTCCTCTCAACTTCTCTTGTGTCTCATGCGCATCCAATAGATTGTGGACAAAACTCCGGTCGATTTTCATACCCGCAATCACTACTGGCCAGCGAAGTGCAACGATTATCCATTTCGCCAGAGAGTCCAATTGAACCGCTTTGCTTTCCAACAACCCGCGCCGGTTGGCGATGAAGGCTTCAAGCCGAAAGATGTTGATGAACCGTTTGATCTTGCGTGGATTGTAGCCCAGGTACGGTGCCGCCATGCAAACGGCGCTTCGTACCTGCTCAGAATCATCGAAGGTGTGGGCTACAATCTCCCGTCGTGCCTCTACTACCGCCTCCTGCCGCAGATCCGGTCTGTCTGCCTGGACGGTCTGGACTGCTTCCTCCAGCGTTTTTCCCACCCTCTGTTCGGCCTTGATCAACTGCTCGGCTTCTGTGATCTCTTGCTGGGCTGATCCCTCCGGGGTAGTTCTGGCCAGTGCGCCAAGATTGGTATGAACAAAAGACACAATGGTTTCCGGGTCAGCAGTAGGGATATGGAAGCTGATCTGGACGATTTTCTCGAGGAAGCGCTGGCTCAGGGTCAGGCCACCGGGGTCGTCGCTGTCGCTGAGACACTCTTTCAAATCCTTGTACTTGGCCTCAATGCTGCCTGCCACCGTCTGGGCGTCCATGCCAATGACAAAAACACAGTGCTTGGCATCCAAGAGGATGTTGATGGCCTCGATGATCTCGGCAGGTTTAGGCGGCGCACAGCGATCCAGGTCATCGATGAACACTACAAGGGGCCATTTTCCACCTTCGGTGACCACTTCTATTACCCTTGCAAAGTCTTCCTCGAACTCGGCCAGGAAGCCAACCCTCTCTTTGTAGTTCGGCTCACGAACGTATTCTGAGAGTTTCAGATCGAAGGGACCGGTGATGCGGTCGTAGACCTCTTTTCCGGCAGCATACAAAGCTGCGACAAATCCAAGGACACCTACGGTGCCTATGTATTGCCCTACAGGCACCGTGCCCAGCCACAGTACTGCGATCCCGTACACTGCTGCGCCCAACAGGTAGATCACCATGGCATAGAGCAGCAGCTTGAGCGCACTACGCCACAACAATGCTCGGTCAAGTCTTTTGAGGTTCAGGGTGACCCAAAGTCGTGCTCGCTCCCGCCAATTATACTGCTGGCGGATCTGAGCCAAGATCTCCAGCGCCAGAGCTGCCCACAAGGATTCTTCCTGATCATACTTCCAGGCATTGAACCAGACAGTTAGGAACGACCGTTTCCGTCTGCCACCTCGCTTCTGCATCAGTTGATCCCTAATCATCCGCATCAAGGTCGTCTTGCCCATCCCCCAGGCTGCATCGATGCCGATGGTCAACGGTTTCTCGGTTCTCTCATTCTTAATGAAGTCGGCCAGGGCCTCGGCATAGACCGAAAACCCCAGCAGGTCAACCTCGCTTGGGGTGTCTGCGAGGGCGCGGACAGCAATCGAGATCGGCTGAGTGGCACCAGTTGGGATCGCGTCAGAGGGGGTATCAGCTTTCGCTAATGCCGCAGCCGCAGCCTGCTGTACGCTCGCATTTTCATCCTCTAAGGCTCGAGTCAGAGGCTCAGCCGCCTGGGAGACGCTGATCCGGCTCAGTGCCTCAACAGTGGCAAGGCGTATGCTGTCGTTCGGATCTGAGATAAATGCCATCAGAGGCCTGAGTGCAAGTGGATCGCCAATCCGCCCCAACGCCTCGATGACTGCCTGGCATATGCTCTCGTTCGGATCAGACAGGGCCGTGATAAGGGACTCGACCGCACGTGAGTCTCCGATCTCGCCCAATGCTCTGACAACAGCCAGACGTATACTCTCGTTCGAATCAGACAGGGCTGCAATCAGAGGTTCGACCGCGCGTGGAGATTTGAGCTTCCCAAGAGCCTCGACGGTACTCTGCCGGACACTCTCATTCGGGTTGGACAGAGCAGCGATCAGACGTTCGACCGCAGCTACATTATCACTCTCGGCCGTCGCCTCGGCTGCCCCAGGCTGCGCACCCCCACCCGAACCTGTCCCGGCAGCGGTCGAGGAAGCAGCAAAACGCGAATGGGCTAGTTTCTCGTAAAAGACTGATGCCGCCAACAGGTCGTGTTCTTCCTTGCCATCAACAATGTAGCGAAATGGGCTGGTATCCACAACGAGTCGTTCCCGATCCAGGTCCCATATCTGGATGATCTCGAAATTGGTGAGGATCCCCCAGCTACTGCCGCCGCGCCACTGTCGAAGCGAGCCTAGGTGCAGCTCAAGCGGGTTGCCTAAGCCCTTGACCTCGACAGGGAGTCGCAGGCCCTTGTATTCCAGTTCAAAATCGAGCAGAGCGAATCTACCTTCAGTCACACTGATGGGTACTTCAACTGACCAACCCAATGCCTCGAACAGGGGCTGGATGTAAGATTCACTCAGATCAGACTCGCTCATCTGTGTAAGTTTGTCAGGTGATAGCTCGTTGTACTTCAGTACCAATTTGAGGACCTGGTCATACCCGGGGCGCCGAACACGCAGTCTTTCAGCGCGTTCAGGTGGGATGCTTCTTACCTGGGAGGAAAAATCTTGCCTATCCTCAACATGATCGTCGCTCATCATGAACTCCTTCGGTTCTTGCACCCCAAGCTACTCTTGCTCTCCAAACAGACCCAGTTGCCAAGTTCACCCGTCGCTTCCTCCTCCGCTGGCGCCCTCAACCCCTCGGAGCTGTCGCCTGCAGCCGCTCCAGCAGCTCGTGCGGCTTGAGAATGGCAATCCCCTGGTACTCGCCCAGGTCCAACAAGTCCGGATCGCCGCTGACGATACAGTCCGCCTGCGCCTCCAGCGCGCAGGCCAGGAACTTGTCGTCGTCCGGGTCAGCACAGACACCGGTCACCTGGCAGTCGCCGGGGACGACCAGCGCGTCGGCGCGCAGCGACTCGACCAGGCGTGCGACATCCTGCTCGGTCACCGCGTAGCGATCCCGGATGCGCGGGTAGCGCAGCACCCGCTCGATCTCGGCGATGATCGCTTCAGACGTCGCCAGGATGTACGCCTGCCTCCGCCACGCCTCGAGGATCTCGAACGGTGTCCCGCGCGACAGGATCGTGCCGCTGACGTAGACGTTGGTGTCCAGGACTACTGTCAGAAGGGGCGAGGGCTCGCCCTCGGCGGCCGGTTCACCCACTGCCTACGATCCCCGCACGGCGCGCACCGCCGCCGCCACGTCCGCCTCAACCTGCTCTGGCTGCGCTTCGGGGTTGCGAGCCCGGATCTCGTCATAGACGGCGAACCGGGCCGCGCGCTCGCCGGCCTGCCGGCGCAGCTCGATATACTGCTCATAGCCGACAATGATGGCGACTGGACGGTTGTTGCGCTGGATGATCGTCGCGCGGCCGGCATAACCTGCCTCGGTCACCAACTGTGAGAAATTGGCCCGCGCCTCGGCGGCGCTGATCGAACGTTCCATTTTCGAGCCTCCCTGTACAATATGTACATAGTGTACAGGAATATGACAAAAAAGTCAAATGCCCGGACGCGTTCTACATCAACCGCATCTGCTCCACCCGCCCCGGCGCTTCCTCCTCCGCCGGCGCCTCCACCTCCTCAAAGAACCCCGCCCGCAGCCGCTCCAGCATCTCCGCCTCGGGCCGGACGAACTTGCCCTTCGATTTCGTCCGCGGCACCGCGTTGATCATCGCCTGCAGGCACGCCTTGAACGTGCCGTCGGCCCGCAGCCCCGTCCGCTTCAGGAACGTCTCGCACGCCGCCGCCCCGTCCTCGTCGTACACCAGCAGCGCCGTGTGGACCGCGTCCAGCCACGTCTCGAAATGGTCGGCCTCGGGGTCCACCTTGCCGCGCCCCCGCCGGTTCTTGGGCGGCAGCAGCGCCACGTCGCTGCCCTTTTTGCTGATCACCCGCCAGGCCACCAGGTCGCGCTCTACCTCCAGCCCCAGCGCGAGCGCCAGCTTGCGCGCCTCGTCGGCGGGAAACTGCTCGGCCTTGAACGCGTCCCAGGCCATCAGGTACCAGTCGGTCACCTCGTCGAACTGGATCTCCCGGCCAAGCAGCAGCCCGCGCTTGCGCAGCGCGATCACCTCCTGCCGCGCCAAGTCCAGCGCCGTCTCCGGGCGGAGTGGTTTGGGCTGGCCGGTGCGCTCGTCCACCTCGCGGGTCAGCACCGGCCACCGCTCAGAGATGACCGCAAGCACCGGGCCAAACGTGCTGAGGTACAGGTCCACCCCGCCGATGCCCCGCTCCGCAAACTCGGCCGCCTTCTCCCGCGCCACCTGCCGCACCTTGGGCGCGATGTCATCCCACCACACCGGCTCCCTGCTCCCCTGCCCCCCGGCTCTCTTCCGGCAGGCCAGCAGGATCGTGCTCTGCGCCGCGTTCTTTTGCGCCTGGTGCAGCGAGTGCTCGCTCTCGGTGTGCACCGGCCACGAGGTCTGGACGCTGAACCCGGCGTTGATCAGCGCCATCGCCAGCGTGTCCCACGCCTCCACCCGCTTGTGGGTGAACATGACCGTCAGCGCCCCGTCGTCGGCCAGCACCCGGTGCATCTCGCGAAAGGCGGCGCCCATCTTGCGCTCGTAATCCTGCTCGGCCAGGTCCCTCACCCCCAATCCCCCTCTCCTAGAGGGAGATGGGCCGGCGGTGAGGGCCTTGAACCGGGCCGGGTTGGCCACCGCCTCGGCGTCCTTGTCGGTGAGCTGGGCGGCGAACCAGCCGGGATACAGGCGCCCGACCGTGCGCTTGAGCCACACGTAGAAAAAGTCGGCCAGCTCGGCGTACATCACATTGTCATAGTAGGGCGGGTCGGTGACGATCGCCTGCACCGAGCGGTCCGGCACGGCTGAAAGATCGGCGGCGTTGCCTTGAAGGGTGGTCAATAGGCCGCGCCTGAAGGCGTGACCCGCCAGCGTGCTCTGGGGAAGCGATTGCAGCTTGGCCATGTCGCGGTAGGCGTCTGCTACCTGGTCGATGGCCCAGGGGAGCAGGTTGGCTGAGGCGTCGAACTCGGCGTGGCTCCAGACAAAAGCAAAGTCGTGGCGGTCAAAGACGCTGCGGATGCCGCGGCCGGGGTCAAAGCGGCAGGCGCGGTTATCATAGATGACCGCTTTGTCCATCATGATGCCCAGATACGTCTCCACCGCCGCCGCCCGCTCGGCGTCCATGGCCGCCCGGACCTCGGCCCGCAGCTCGCGCAGCGCCTCGACGAAGGTGCCCAGGGCCAGGAGCTGCCTGGGGGAGAACATGTCGGCCCAGGCATACATCCCATACCGCATCGGCTCGGGTGTCTTGAGCCCGTCGGGGATCGGCTCGGTAGGGATAATCTCCTGGACCTCCCACGCCGGCCGCTTGCGGGCCAGCTCCGCCTCGGCGGCGCGGACGGCGGCCAGGTCCTCCGCCGTCGGGGCGCGAAAGTCGAACCCACCCCGGCGCTTGACCGCCACCGCGTACAGCATCTGCCCCATCCGCCCGGCCTGCGCCTCGGCCTTGATGTAATCGCCGTCGATCGGGTCGCCGGTCCACGGCGAGCGGCCCACGCCCCGGCTGATCGTGCCCTCGTCGGGGTCGAAATCGAGCGCGCCGCCGCGGGCGATCTCGAAGCGCGACTCATCCCAGGCCGGGTCGGTCCGCAGCCGGACGGCGACCGGCGGGTCCTTGCTCAGCCACCAGTTGGGGCTGAGGGGCACAGGCTTGCCGGTCACCGGGCAGGCGACGGTCCGCGCCCAGAGGTAGGCAAAGATGCTGTCGCCCTCGGTCTTGGGAAAGAAGGAGGCCAGCCTTTTCTCGACGCGCTTGCTCCATTCCTGCCCCCACTTTTTGATCTCCGCCGCCAGGCCGGGACCAAAGCGGGCCGGATAGTCCAGCGTCGCCTTGAGGATGACGGCGGCGACCGGGTTCAGCTCGTTGGCGATGGTCGAGAAACCATAGCGCCGCGCCTCGAATGGGATCGAACCGCCGCCGGCAAAGGGGTCCAACACCACCAGGTGGGACAGGCTTTCCAGCCTGTCCCCGGACAGACAGGAATGTCTGTCCCACGTAAGAGCCAGCAGCTCCTCCATCAGCGCCAGATCCTCGGGCGTGGGGTTGACGGTAAAAGCGCGGGGCGCGCCGCCGTACGGGCCGCCTTTGAGGGTGATGTCGCGCTCCCTGGCCCACTGGATCAGCTTGCGGCCGGCCACCGGGTCGCCATAGATGCCCATCAGGCGCAGAAACCAGGCGCGGTAGGCCTCCTCGGTCGGAAACTGCCGGCGCAGCGGATGGTCCGGTCCGATCCTGGCCTGCAGCTCCTCCCACGCCGGCAGCAGGCTGGCCGCGATCGCCGCGCGCGATACGGTCAGCGGCCGGCGCGCCCACCACACGTGGAGGCGGTTGAGTGGCGGCTTTTGCGCAGCACTGGCGTCGCGCAGGCTCTCGGCGCCGATGGCGTCGAACGGCAGCCAGTCTTCAATGAGGGTGGTGGGTCGATCAGCCAATGTCTGCCTCCAAGCTATCGTTCCTTTTGTGCATATCGTCGGGCGCCTGTCAGTCTGGATCGCTCAACATCTTGAATCGCTCGGGCTCGCAGATAGCACATGGCCTTGTCTTGGGGATACCGTGAGGGCATGTGGGCAATCTGTCAACTGGCACGTGTGTCTTGTCAAGTGTGTCCGGTTCGATCGTCTCGGGCTCCGGCCACATTTTTGGGGGTGGATTGCCTACATTCTGCTTCTTGCGGCGCGGAACCCTCGGCGCGTCCTCCCGTTTCCCTGCCGCTTCCCTGCGGGCCTTGGGGATGGCGGCGGGCGGGCTTTGCTCCGGCTCCTTTAGGGACCCGGCCCAACCGAGCCTCACCAATTTCGCCGCCACTCCCTCTGGGGTGCGGGGCATGTCGGTGTATGCCTCCAGGCAGCGGGCGATCCGCGCGCCTTCTGGGGGGTGGTCGAGTAGGGCCTGGACCTGGCGGATGAGCTCCCGCGCCTCAGGCTCGGCGATCTTGAGCGCCTTGGCGACTCTTGATTCGGGTGTTGGCACAAAGACCTCTCACAAAAAGCTCTACAGAACCGCGGCGTTGATCGGAAGAGTCACTTTGCTGATCCGCCTTTCCTTGGCCTGGGTTCGCTCCGTTTAGGACGTTTTTGTCCGCTGCCAGGCCGCTGGGTGGGCTTGGGCCGGGCGGCCAGGGCAGCCGGTTCGGTCTGGTCGTTTGGCTCGTCGGCCGGGTACCAACCCGCCGGTCGGTATTCCAGGGTGAGCACTTCTTTGAAATCGTGCAGGTGCGCCAGCATGTCGTCGATCCCCTTGGGCTGTTTCATCCCTTCACGCCATGCGGCGCGCTCCACCGTGCCGATCACCAGATAGTCGTTGCCGATGACTGACGGGTCGCGCTCGGCGAACAGGCTGGCCAGCAGGCGCTCGATCTCGTCCTGGTGGGCGATCAGCAGATCGCAGGTGGGGCAGTAGCGGCAGGTGTAGCCCAGCGCCACCGGGTTGAACGGATCGACGTGGATGAACAGCGGCGCTTTGCGCTGGCGCATCTTTTGCCTGCAGATAGGGCAGCGGCCGACGCGGGTCTCGGCGTGAGGGTTGAGGACGAACCGGTACTGCGGCGGCAGCTTGCCGAGGCGGGAAGGCCGTTCTCGGGTCACGGCTGTTCCTTGATCGCGCCAGAGGAATCGTCGATGCAGATCAATGCATTTCGCAAAGAGAACATTGCGATTCGGTTTAGCACGGTATTACTCTCCTGCTAACAAAATCCGCAGCGCTTTCTGCGCCCGGGCGGCGCCCGGCCCGGCGCTGCACTTGCTGAACCAGTAGTAGGCTTCCTCGGCGCTCATCGCCTGCACCCCCAACCCGATCGCCTCGATCCGTTCGTGGCGGGTCAGCGGCTTGACCGCCAGCAGGATGAGGGCCAGACGCAGGCCGGTCAATTCGTCCAGGTAGAACGGTTCCTCGGCGCCGGCGGCGCGGGCCAGGTCGGTGGCCTTGTAGCTATTGGCCCGCAGCGCCGCCAGCAGGTGATCGGCCACCGCGCGCAGCGGGTCGCCGCCCAGCTCGACGCTCCACAGGGCGCCGGGGGCGCGCTCCCCTGCCTGGCTGTCACGTTGCAGCCACTGGTAGAGGGCCACGCGATAGCCGTTGCCCTTGTCCGGGATTGTGTACAGGGCAAAGGGCCGCGCCGGGTCAGGCTGCGGGGGCGGGGTGACGCGGTAGATTGGAGCGGCCTGCCTGGCCTGGGTGCCGGGTCCTACCTCCACGTCGAACAGGCGCCTCTGCCCGCGGCAGGGGATGGGCGCCTCGAAGCGGCAGGGGTTGGCCAGCCGCCAGCCGTAGCAGGGTGCGCCGGGGAACGGGGCGTCGAGCCGGTGCTGGCCGCGCAGCGCCTCGTAGGCTGCCTCGTCCAGGGGGACGATGCCGGTCAGCTCCACCGTGCCCAGCAGCGCGCCGTAGGCCAGGGCCGCCGGGTTCAAGCCAAGCGCCCGGCAGCGCTCGTCGCGCCGCTCGGCGCTGGCGTGGACGGCCAGCACGCCCCGGTGGCTCGCCTGCCAGGTGCGGACGTCGAGCGACTTTTCCCCCCGGATCACCTGCTCGGCCCGGGGCTGGTGAAAGCTGAGCGCTTTCATGGGGCCGATCCTTCCGGATCTTTGCCGGGCTCGGCCGCGACCTCGATCTTGTCCAGGCCCACGGTGGTCATCACCTCGTGAACGGTGCGGAAGCGGTCTCCCTCCACTTCCAATGCCTCGGGAAAACGTGCGATCAGCGTAGTCGTGACCACGAGCTTGTCCGCCTCGTCGGCCAGTGCGTCAGTGACCTGCTTGAGCCGGCGGTAGATCTCCCACGACAGCGCCGCCTTGCTCGACAGGTACTGCCCGGCGCCAAACTCGGCGTTGTACGCCTGCTCGACCTGGAACTCGCCCTTGCCCAGTTGCGGGATCACCAGCCCCAGCGTGCGCATGTTGCGCGCACCGGTCTTGCCCTCGCCGCGCAGCATCACCCGCAGCTCCGCCAGGTGGGTCACCCCCTGGTCGTGGCAGTGGTCCAGCAGTTGCTGGAAGGCCTGCTGCGGCACCCCCTCGCCGCGCAGCGGCTCGCGCCTGGTCCCAGTCTCGATCTGATCGCCGCAGATACACCGGCTGACCGGCTGGCCGCACACCGGGCATCTTTGCTCGGCAGCATCGATGTCCGGTTGGGGCCGTTTCTCTTTGCCCTTGATCGGCAGGCCCAGCCGGGCAGCCTCTTCGGGCAGGTAGAGGTGGGCCTCGTCGGTCACCTGCACCGCCGGCGGCGGCGAGTCGTGGTCGTAGGCCACGCCCGCCGCGGCGTCGTAATAGACCCACACCTGGCCCTTGACGCCGTTGAGGACCGTCTTTTTGAGCTGGTTCAGGTCCAGCAGGATCGGCAGCGCCAGCCGCCGGGCAAAGGCCTGGCGCAGGTCGTCGGTGGTCATGGTCGCCTGGTTGGCGTCCCAGGCCCTCGACTTGACATAGGCGGCGGCCAGGGCCGGGTCATTCCCGGACAGCACCTTCTGCTGCAGGCTCAAGGCCCGCAGCACCACCGCCGACTGGTCCTTCTGCACCTCGCCCTGATCCTGGGCCGGCAGCAGGTCGTGGGCCAGGTTGCCGTCGCGCTGCGGCGCGGCTGCGCTGGGGTAGTAGAGGTGGCGATAAGTGCGGGTGATGGCCACCCGCACATCCAGCTCGGCGGCCTCGCCCATCTTTTTCAGCTTGGCCCGCTGCTCGGTGTTAAACTCGGCCATGCGCTGGGCGTCGCCGGTGATGCGGGCGATGGCCAGGTAGCGCTGCGCCGTCTGCACCGTTTCCTCTGTCCGCTCGCCGTCGGCCACCAGGAATAGGACATTGTTGCGGAAGCGGCGATAGCCTTCCAGTGCGCCGGCATAATCGGCGATCTTGAGCGCCAGCTCCGGAGGGCCGGCATCCTCAGCCGTCACCTCTGCGGCGTCATAGTGCAGGATCGCCACTTTGGGCAGGCCGGCGTCGTCGTCCACGTCCCTGGCTTCCTGGGGAAAGGGAACGATCTTGAAAACGCCGCTCTTCCACACCTGGCGGATGCGGCCGTCCAGCTCGTCCTTCGCCTTGGTCCTTCCCACCATGACCATTTCGTCGGTGACGATCTTGTTCAGCGACGGCTCGGTCTTGAACCGGTAGCGGTGGCCGTCCCACTCGAAGAACCAGCCCTTGTCGTACAGCCGCTCGGCGGCCTTGTGTACCAGCAGTGGATCGTCGCCCGGGGCCAGCACTGCCAGCAGCAGATCGGCCGGGTCCACTCCCGAGGCGATCCCCTGCGTCAGGCTGTGCAGGAAAACGGCCGTGGCGGCGCGGCGGGCGTAGGGCGGCTTGCCGGCGGCCAGCCACGGCTGGTCCAGCTCCTGGGCGTGGGCCGGCGAACCGGCTTTGGGGCTGGTGATGTCGGCCTCGATCACCTGCTTAAAAGCCGGGCGTTCCAGCCGGCTGGTCAGCTCCTCGACAATGTCCGACATGGCCAAGTCGACGTGGTGGGGGTAGATCAGCCAGGCGTCGGCCGGGCGCTGCTGCCACAGGCGGCGCACCACCAGGGCCAGCAGGCGCAGCGCCCCGCGCGTCTTTTGAAAGTTGGGGATGGTCGCCACCTTGAGGTTGAGCGCGTTCAGCAACTCGGGGTGGAAAGGGTAGCCGCCGGCGATCTCCTGGGCATACTCGGCCCGCAAAGCCCGTTGGGACAGAGCTACGTTCTGACCGGTCCAAGCGCGGTACGCCTCGGTGTAAAAGCGGGCGGCCTGCTGAGCTGCCGCCTCGTCGATGGCGCTGAACAGCCGGTGGCGGACAATGGCCGCGATCTCGGTCTCGCCGGTGGGTGTGATCACCCGTTCCTGCCGGGCCGAGATGCGGCGGGCTTCGGCCAACTGTTGGCGCAGGTGCGCTGTCTCTTGAGCAAAGGCATCACCGGCGTCGGCCAGGGTCAGCACCACCACCACGTCGGCGCGGCCGGCGGCAAACTCGAGTAACGACAGCAGAAAGGCCACCGTCTGCTCGGCCAGGTCCGACTTGCCGGTGGCGGTGGGCACCGTCTGGGCGACGCGCATGTGGCGGGCGATCTCGTCCAGCATGATCAGCGTCGGCCGGTTGCCGGCCAGTTCCTCGAACAGGCCGGTGCCGGGGGCGGCGCGAAGCCGCTCGCTCTGTTCGGCCAGTGCATAGCCGGCCGGCCCGGCCAACTGGTAGGCCAGCTCGCCCCACAGGGTGAAAGTGCGGACGCCGTCCTGGGGGTGATGCAGGCCGGTGGAAGGGTCCAGGTCAGAGCCGACGACGCCCGCCACGTGGATCTGTCCCGGCCGCGGCAACAGGGCCGGGTCAACGGCGCCGCGGGCCATCGCCGGCGTAATAGAACCGCTCGCTGCGTGATACAGGGCGATCAGGCTGTGGGTTTTGCCCCCGCCGAAGGAGGTTTCCAGGCGGATGATGGCGTTGTTGGCCGGTTTCTTGCCCGTCAGCCGGCCGAGCGCTTCGTCGAGCAGGAGTTTGAGCCCTTCGGTCGGGTAGGTGTTGTCAAAGAAGGCGGCCGGATCCTGGTACACCCGGTCGGCCTTGCCATCAATGACGTCTTTGAGCCGCGCGGCAAAGATCTCTTCGCGCAGCTCCCCGGCCAGCACCTCTGGCCGGGGCTGGCAACTGTCCAAGACCGTCTTCATCGAGGTCCCTCTCTGTCATGCTCCTGCGAGGCGGCTGTTCAGAGGGAAACGGCGCAGGAAGCCGCCTTCAGGAGGTCAGATACAACTCCACACGATCGGCTGGTCTGCATTATAATCGAAATTCTGTGAAAACGCAAGAGGTGATGCATCTGCTGAACACCCGAGACCTGGTCTCAATACTGTCTCTTTGCGTCGAATGCTCAGCCGGTAGCCCTACTTGCCTTTTTTCCCCTTTTGCGGTAAAATGCAACCGGAGGCGTTCGCGTCCGTCTTGTTTGCTTGGGTGCGCTCCGCGTGGTGCTGCATAGGGTTCAAGAGGAGCGGGTTTTGTTCAGGTCAAAAGTAGTGGTTGTCTTTCTTCTGTCTTGCCTGCTGCTGGGCCAGGTTTCAGCAGTCCAGGCCGATCGGGCCGTCTATGACCCGATTATGGCGGTGGGCGAGACCTGGAAGGCGTCGCCGGTAGGCGAGGACTGCGCCGGATCCATCGACGCCGACGGCCGCTCCTGGTACGAGGCCGAGTTTGACGATTCTTCCTGGACTGTCGTGGCGCTTCCGGACAGCGGCGCGATCCCGAGCGGACAGGACCGTTACTACCGCCTCCGTTACCATGTCGCCGAGCCAACCAACACCGAGATAACCCTCTCCACCGACGACGGCGCATGGCTGTATGTGAATGGGCAGCTCGTCGGCCAGTGGGGCGGCGATTGTCAGGGCGAGGGCGGGGCTGAGGATGTCGCGATCGACATCGGCGTCTACCTCCAGCCCGGTGACAACCTGGTCGCCGTCCATGTGCATAACGGGCCGGGCGATTCGTCCTTCAACCTCCTGTTCCCGACAACCGCTGCGCCGTCGCCCACTTCCTTACCGGCTCCTCTGGCCAAGCCCGCGGGCGGCTGGGCCCCTCTCGTCCCCTTTCTCGACCTGCCTTACGACTACAAGTACTCCAGTTTTACGGTCGAGTCGAGCGCCTCAGGCCAGGGCGGGGGGGTCAGCGCCTACTTTGATCACCAATCCCCCACCTCCTGCTCGGGGCGCAGCGGCGGCTGTTCTCCCTCTGATACCAACGCTGTTCAATTCAACGGCTACGACGGCGGCGCGCGCGGCGAGGGCCAGGCAGGCTTTGAGGTTTTTTATAACGGGCACAGTGGCACCGACTATATGCTTGGCGCCGGGAGGGCTGTGCTGGCCGCGGCCGATGGGATTGTGATCTTTGCCGGCGAGATCCCGAGTGTGTGCAGTGACGGCCGGGTGAAGCGGGCCAACGTCATCAAGGTGCAGCATGCCAACGGCTATACGACCGAGTATTGGCACCTGTCGTCCTTTGCGCCGGGGATAGAGGTAGGCAGCGCGGTCAGCCGTGATCCGGCGCAGCCGATCGGCTATGCCGGCAATACCGGCTGCACCACCGGCCCGCACCTGCATTTCGCGGTCTATAATCCCTCTCACGTGGCCGTCGATCCCTATGGCTGGAGCCCCGAGCCCGATACCCCTTGGTATGGCCACAAAGACCCCTGGAAGGCGACCAGCCGCTATTTGTGGGTTCATCCCCTGGCGGCGGAGGTCAAGACCAGCGCTTCGGCGCCGGCGGTTGCTTACTCTACCTCTGCTTTGGCTCGGGTGACCGTTCCCGCCACAGCCTATTCCGAGACGCTCCGCGTCGAGCTGGCCGAAGGGCTTCCCCGAGCTGTCATCCCTGGAAACAGGAGCCTGCACACTCTGTCTGTGGCCGCTTACACGGCCGGCGGTGCGCCTGTTTTGACGCTGCTGGACGAAGCTGTGATCGATGTCCGCATGCCGGCCGGCCGGCTGCAGCGGTTTGACATCTTTGGCTCCACCGTGCCGGCCCTCTACTGGTGGAACCCCGAGACTGCTTGCTGGCAGGAGGTGCCCACTACCTGGGACCCCGGCAGCCGCATCGCCAGCGCCCCTGTCTCGCGGCTGGGTACCTTTGCCCTCTCTGTGCACGTCCATAGCGTCTACTTGCCTGCCGTATCCAAGAATGCCAGCCACGGCGAGCTCGCCGCTCGGCCGCCCGCCCGTCTTCCTGTTTACAGGCCGCGCCGTTAACGCCGGCTAGTCAGAAGACCTGGCGGGCCAGACCCGTCAGGTTTTTTCGCGCCCACCCCCGTGCTCCACACCTGGCTCCCTCCTGGCAACACAGCCAGCAGCAGCACAATCGGCGCCAACATCCCGGCAATCCTCATCCCACCCCCCTTCCCTCTTCACGGTTCCCCCCTGGGGAAACGGCGTGAGGGAGAGATCTGTTGTTTCACGCTTGACTTATCAGCTACCGGAGCTTATAATGGTCTGGCGTTGTAAGGATATTGTACCACTGAAAGGGTTTCTGGTTTAATCCTATGGGGCCAGGTGACAACCTGATAGGCGGGCGGTATATCCTGCACGATCAACTGGGCACCGGCAGTCAGGGTGCGGTTTATCGCGCCACCGACCGGCTGACCGGGCAGATGGTGGCCCTCAAGCGGGTTATCGCCCCGCTGGAGTGGTTCGACGACGCCGCCGAGGATGGGCTGCGCCTGACGCTGGCCAACGAGTTCCAGACGCTTGCCTCCCTGCACCACCCGCACATCATCGGCGTTCTGGATTACGGCTTTGACGCGCAGCGCCAGCCCTACTTTACCATGGAGTATCTCCACGACGCTCAGACGATCCTCCAGGCTGGGGCGGACAAGCCGGTTGCTGAGCAGGTAGAGCTGCTGATCCAGGTCCTCGAGGTGCTGGTCTATCTGCACCGGCAGGGCGTCCTGCACCGTGACCTCAAGCCGAGCAATGTGCTGGTCGTCGATGGAGTTGCTCGGGTGACCGATTTTGGCCTGTCGGTGCCGCGCGACGAGGCCAGAGGCACTGTCGGCACTTTTGCCTACCTGGCGCCCGAGGTTCTGGTGGGCAAGCCGGCAGGCGAAGCCGCCGATCTGTATGCGGTGGGGATGATCGCCTATGAGCTGTTCGCCGGCCGCCATCCCTTCGATCTGACCAACATCAGCCGGTTCATCGACGGGACGCTCAACGCCAGCCCTGATCTGGCAGCGCTGGGGGTTGACCGCGCCCTGGCCGAGGTCGTTGGCCGCCTCCTGGCCAAAGACCCCCTGTCGCGCTATCCCGACGCCGAGGCGTGCATCGCCGCTTTTGGCCAGGCGGTTGGACGGGTGCTTCCCCGCGAGAGCGCCGCCATCCGCGAGAGCTTTTTGCAGGCTGCCAAGTTCGTAGGCCGCCAGGCAGAGCTGGCCAAATTGACCGCGGCCCTGGACGAGACGCTGGGCGGGCAGGGATCGGCGTGGCTCGTCGGCGGCGAGAGCGGCGTGGGCAAATCGCGCCTGCTGGACGAGCTGCGCACGCGCGCCCTGGTCCGGGGAGCCCTGGCGCTCCGCGGTCAAGGCGTCGTCGGCGGCGGCCTGACCTACCAACTGTGGCGGGAGCCGCTGCGGCGGCTGGCTCTGACGGTCGATTTCAGCGTTCAAGAGGCGGGCATCCTCAAACCGGTCGTGCCCGACATCGACGCTTTGCTGGGGTGCGATGTGCCTGGCGTGCTCGAATTGGGGGGGCAGGCCGGCCAGCAGCGCTTGCTGACCACGATCGTAGGCGCCTTTCTCAGGCACAGAGTGCCCACTCTGTTGATCCTCGAGGATCTACATTGGGCCAGTGAGAGTCTTGACGTGCTTAGACAGCTTCTTCCGCTGATCGCCAGCCTGCCGTTGCTGATCGTCGGTAGCTATCGGGACGACGAAACGCCCGAGCTGCCGGATCAACTGCCGGGCATGCGGGTGATCGAGCTGGAGCGGCTGTCTGAGCGCGAAATCACCGAGCTAAGCGGCTCGATGTTGGGCGAGGTGGGGCGGCAAGCTGAAGTGCTGGCCTTGTTGCGGCGTGAGACCGAGGGCAATGCGTTTTTCCTGGTTGAGGTGGTGCGCGCCCTGGCCCAAGAAGCCGGCCGTCTCAGCGATGTTGGCCGGGCGCCCCTCCCAGCCCGGATCTTTCCCCGTGGGATCGAGACCATTGTCCGCAGGCGCCTGGAGCGGGTGCCGACCGAAGCGCGATCGCTGCTGCACCTGGCTGCGGCGGCCGGACGCGAGATCGACCTGAAGCTCATGTCCAAGTTGGACGGCCAGCTCAAGCTGAGCGATTGGCTGACCATGTGCGCCAACGCCGCCGTGCTCGAGTTCCGAGATGGCCGGTGGCGCTTTGCGCACGACAAGCTGCGCGACGGGCTGTTGAACACCTTGGACGATGCGCAGCGGGTCGATGCGCACCGTCGTGTGGCCGCAGCGATCGAGCAGGTCTATCCAGGCGACTCTGACCAGGCGGCGGCGTTGGCCGGTCACTGGGCGATCGTCGGCGACAAGCGGCGCGAGCGGCACTATGCCAGGCTGGCCGGCCAGCATGCGGCGGCGCGATTTGCCAACACAGAGGCGATCGCCCATTTGAGCCGGGCTATGGACCTCGCCTCACCGGACAAAGCCGGCGCGGAGCAGGTGGAGCGCTTTGACCTGCTGCTGGCCCGGGAGCAGGTTTACGATCTGCTGGGGGAGCGCGAGGCGCAAGGCCGGGATCTGGCGGCGTTGGCGGAATTGGCCGAGCGGTTGGACGATGGTGGACCGCGGGCGGCTGGGCGGTGGGGAGAGGTGGCTCTGCGCCAGGCAAACTATGCCCAGGCAATCAGCGACTATCCGGCCGCCATCGCCGCAGTCCAAAGGGCCGTCGAGCAGGCCGGGGCGGCCGGGGATGCGAGCCTTGGAGCAGGCAGCTATCTGCAGTGGGGGCTGAGCCTGTGGCGTCTGGGGGATTTCCACGGGTGCCGATCTCGGCTCGAGCAGGCGCTGGCGCTGTCCCAGGCGACGCGGTCAAGGCAGTTGGAAGCGGACAGCCTGCGTGCTCTTGGCAACGTCTGCTATTACCTCGGCGACTATGGCCGGGGCCAGGCCTACTTTGAGCTGTCGCTGCCGATCAGCCGCGAGATAGGTGACCGGCGGGGTGAGGCCGCTACCCTCAATAACCTGGGCGAGGTTGCCCGTTCGCAGGGCGACTATGCCGCGGCCAGGGGCTACTACGGGCGCCGCCTGCAGATCTGCCGGGCCATCGGCGAGCGGCAGGGCGAGACCATCGCCCTGGCAAACCTCAGCCTGGTGGCGCATACTCTGGGCGACGACGAGGCTGCACGGGGGTATGCGGTAGAGATGCTGCGCATCGCGCAGGAGATCGGCCATCGCTCGAACCAGGGGTACGCTTTGAACAACCTGGGCCACGCCCTGG
>JAFGOG010000437.1 GCA_016926595.1 Anaerolineae bacterium | reverse complement strand
CCGTCCGGGCCATACACCCGCACCTCCGGCCACATCGTGCCCGAGCTCTTGCTCATCCTGACCAGCACCTTGTCATCCGGGCTGACCGTGAAGGTGTAGGTGTCCATCTCCGCCCCGGTGAGGATCGAGCCCGGCAGGGTCTGGCCAAAGGCGATCGGCACACTGTTGCCCGGGCTGTTCAGCCCTTGGAGATACAGATAATAGTCGCCGGTGTTGGTCCCCAAGTAGTCGTCGGCCTGGATGGAACAGGTCCCTCCGGCCACCACCGTGCAGCTGGCTATCTCGACGCTCGTCGAGCTGTACGCTTCGCACAGCATGGCCCCGCCCGAGTCATACACTCGAACCTCCGGCCACATCGTGCCAGACGTCTTGCTTATTCTGACCAGCACCTTGTCACCTGCACTGGCCGTGAAAGTGTAGGTGTCTATTTCTCCTGGCGCGGAAATCGAGCATTGAATGGTTTCGCCCAAGCCAATACCTGGTGGGCAGATGGGAGTCTGTATGGATGTAGCACCGGTGGGTGTCTCAAATGGACGGGCTGGACTTGAGGCGGCTGCAAGAGAGCTACCAAGAAACAACAATCCTATGATGAGCACTACTGAAAATCCTCGGTGGCCGCTACCCAGGCGATATGAGGGTTCCTTGCTGCCTGAGAATGGACGGAACTGCTTGGCACTCATAGTCCTCTCCCTTCCAAGATGTGTAGGAACAGACCGCTCACACGAGCTTGTTCGACCATCTTCTCCACCAGCTGCGAGCTACCGGGAATTACATTCCGGTTCGGCTGGGTGAAGAATAGTGGTTTTTGGATGTCTCCATGTCCTTACATTGTTGTCGCAGAAATCGAATGGATACAGGGCCTCTACACCAGGATTATAGAACGACAACCGAAACCTGTCAACTGGAGGGAATGGACAATGGAACCACTCCAGGGTAACTGGACAGAGGTAAGGCTACTTTGGGCAAATCTCCCGGTGATTTTCGTAGTCAACTGGAGATGTAGCAGAAGTTATGAGAATCTCCTGCTCCGCTCATTCCTGGCCAGCAATCAGGCGGCCCCTGACAGCGGCTATCGTTGCCACTTTGGCTGTTATCCGTGATGGATGGCGTTTGACGTTTCTTTCGGCCAATACGAGCTTGACGGATGGGGATTTTCGGCCAGGACATGGCCGCACTGCCGATGACATCGGCATCCAATGATTGCCTCCTTTCTCTTACCGGCCAACCTCAGGCCCAGCTTTTGCCATGAAGGGCAGGTAGGTATGGAAGAAGGTGTTGAGGTAAACAACGATGGGGTCGTGGTCACTGGAACGGTAGGCGTCCGGCGCGTACAACAAATCCTGGGCGTCTTTTTTGTATGTCATGTCATAATCGATCAGGTCGGGCTCGTCGGCGTTGATGTGCCAGACCGCAGCGCCGGTGATCTTGTGCATCATTCCCGGGCTGGCCAGAGCATAGTCGAGGTAGCCCAACTGCCCGTCAAAGACGTACGAATAGGCATATTCGCCCTGGAAGTAACCGACCAGATCGGTATAGCTTCCTGCCAGCAGGACATCGATGGGGTCTTCCTTGTCGTAGGAATTCAGGTCGCCGATGATGAGCAAGTCGGCGGAACCGCTGCTGGTTGGGTCGGTAGCGAGCCAGTCCACCTCTGCTTCAGCCGCACCCTTGCGCGTCAGGTTGCAGTTGCCGGCGCCGTCTCCCAGGTCGGGGTCACCGACGGCGTCGCAGGATGAGCCCTTGGACTTGAGGTGGTTCACTGCCACGGTGAAGATGCAGCCGGTAGCGACGTCCTGGAAACTCTGAGCGAGCACCGGCCGGTTGTAGTCGTCCAGGAAACGGGGGTCCACGCTGGAGTCGAGGATGGCGTAGGCGCCAAGCGGTGAAACCGAGGCCGACTTGTAGATCAGGGCCACCCGGATGGCATCTGTGCCAATCGCCCCAGTCGCGATATAGTCGTACGTTCCAGCGCCCAGGACGTCGTTGAGTCCGGCTACCAGGTCAGCCGTGGGCACGTCGCCAGGGTAGTTTTCGATCTCGATCACCCCAACCACATCGGCATCGATAGCAATCAGGGCAGTGACGATCTTGTCCTTTTGGCGTGTGAACTCCTCAGGGGTGTCGGCCCCGCGGCATTCCATATCCCCGGATGGGCCGCAGATCCAGGCGCCCGTGTCAATGGTCGTAAAGTAGTTAAGCACATTAAAGGCGGCCACCTTCAGATTGCCGCCCAGGTCGTCGGGTTGCGCGGGACGCAGGTTGGCTGCGGTATAGTCGGCGCCCTCGGTGGGTTGGATGCGGTACAGGCCAAAGCTGTAATCCAGCACTCCGGTCACGTTCTGGACGGTGTCGCCGCCTCGGAACAGGTTGGCCAGATCAAAGACATTGCCATTGGGGTGGATGGCCGGGTCGGGGTTCTGCTCTGTACGCCCGTCATCGAGCGTAATGCGACTGAGCGCATTGGCTTGTGCCAGGTCCGCTACTTCATCAGATCCGGGCTCATAGAGAGCTGTCGGCTGGTTCTGGCGCTCTGTGGTCAGCACGATCTCGCCGTGGCGGTCAAAGTTGTAGTACTCGGAGATGTAGAGCAATTGCGGGAAGGTGAGCAGCATACCCTCGTACGGCTCGAAATCATCGATGCTCTCCACCGGCAAGGAGATCTGGGTCGGAGTGATGGTACTGCCACTGGAGCACAACAAGACTTGAGCGACGCTGCCGATCTCGGTCAGATCATAGTACTCGCTCACGGTGCCGTGCACGCGCACGTGGTCGCCGACGGCGACATCGATGCTGCTCGGGGCATAGACAAAGATGCCGTCCGAAGTGGCAGCATCACCGTCCCCAGTTGGGTCCTGGATGTGGAAGCCGTTCAAATCGCCGTCGTCGGGCTCCAAGTTGTTCTGAAAGTCACCCACGACGATGCCTTCGACGTCCACCTCGGTACCAACCAGCGGGCTGGTCAGGCCGCTGCCCTGCACTTCGTAGGTATGTGTGTAAGGGTCGCCACAGCCCAGGGGTATGGACGGCCCGCCAGTTGCCAGGTTGATCGCGGCTCCAGGGCCATCGTAGATTGCCGATACCTCATGGTAGCTCGAACCCTCAATATGCTCTGAGGGGAGCAGCTCGGCCGTTTGTGCCTGCATTGGCAGGTTGGCCAACGGAAGGATCGTCATCATCAGGACCACGATCAGCAGCACATTGCCCGAGCGTCTTGTCCGGCATACCGCGTTGTTCATGTTCTATCCTCTTTGCCCGTTTTCGACAATCGACTTGACAAACGGCAATAACCTATCGCCGGGGATGCCAGCTTGATTGTTCGAGAAATCAATCCCGCGTTGCCATCAGTGGGCGGGAGCCCCTCAGAGCCGCCCAAGCCGGCCGAATGCGGTCGGGAATCCCATCACACGCATCTACTATACGACGTAACGATCCGTTTGTCAAGTGCATGTGTGTAACCGATTGTGCCGGCCTCTCGATCGGCGGCCAACTCGAAGAAATCGTCAATATCAGTGGTTAGAGCTTCTCAGAGACGCTAGCGAGTCCCACAGGGGCAAGCCTGACGGCGACAAGGGTGAGCAGGATGGAGTTGGCCCACGGTGCTGGATCTGTGGAACCCCCGGTCACACTGCCTCCAGAAAACACTATTGACGCGCTGCTGATTGAGGCGCCGATAGACGCACGGTCAGCCCAGGAGATAGGTTAGCCAGCTGCCAGCCCTGGGATGTTCCTCCGCGTCTGGCGAGTGGCCAGTATGATTTCATCGGCGGCTCTCACAAAGCCGCCGGCTTTGTGAAACGAATCCTGAATCGTCTCGATGTTGGCTCGAATCCCCTCGTCAAACATGATCGAATCCACTGCCTGCCGCAGCGCCTGTGGTGTGATTCTGCGCTTGTCCAGAGCCACACCCGCTTTCAGGGCTTCCACCCTGCTTGCCACGAGGTATTGATCGCTTCCTTGTGGAATGACAACCAGGGGAACGCCATACCAGAGCCCTTCGCTGACACTGTTCATACCGCCGTGTGTGACGAAAAGATCTGCTCTCTTCAGGATTTCCAACTGCGGAACATGCTTCCTCACCACAAAGTT
>JAFGOG010000436.1 GCA_016926595.1 Anaerolineae bacterium | reverse complement strand
TTTCCACTCGTGATAGTCGTGGGCCCACCAGCCGCCGTCGCAGCCCCAGCCGTCGGTGTTGCACGAGACCAGGTACTGCTCCGCGAGATCCTTGGACCATCCATCCTGGATCAGGATGGCCTGCTCCAGCGGGCCGACGGTGCCAAAGGCCCAACAACTGCCGCACTGGCCCTGGTCGCGCACCGGAGTGCAGCCCGCCGGGGGGCACCCGCTATAGCTTGAGGGCAAGGCGGACAGCGATCCCCCAGTGACCGCTGCCGCCTTGGGCTCCTCGACGGCAGGCTGGGGAACGCTCACGTTCCTGGACGGCTCGGCGACGCGCACCTCCAGGGAGAAGGACTGGGCCGGCGCAGCGGCCGTCTCCCAGGGGCGGGCGTAGACCAGGTCGAGCCTGGCCCGGCCCTTGCCGATGGCGGCAAAGCGCAGGACCTGGGTGCCCGGCGCGCCGAGCTTGCCCGGGGTGTCCGGCAGCCACTCTGCGTCGCCCACCCGGTGCAAGATCCGCGCGTCCAGCCCTCGCACCTGCCAGCCATAGCCGGTGGAGGGGTTGCTCGCTAGGCTGACGACCAGCACCTCGCCCTTGAGGTCGACGCCCCGGCCGTTGTCGCGCTCGGTGACGCGGATCTCTTGCCGGCCACCGGCAGACGGCGGCGAAGCTGCGGAGGTCATGCTGCCCAGCGAAAGCAGTAGGGCCACGATCGTGCAAAGCAGGGCCATCCAGCGTGGCCTTATCCTGACTCTTGGATTTTTCACCTAACACCTCCTGGGAATGTGAATCCGTCTCAGAAATCCGATCTGGAACGGGCAGCCGCGCACTCTAGTGTGCGCGGCTCTCGTCCCTTGCCCGGGTCCGCCTGTCGTGACAGGCGAACCCAGGCCTAGTGGCTAGTTGGCCACGCTCTACTTGCTCGTGTGCACCACGATGCTGCCGCCGCCGATGGCCTGGTCAGAGCCGTTGTCGTAGACATCCGTTTCTACGCCATCCGCGCCCTCCCACCAGATGCGGATGCGGAAGGTATCCGGAGAGCCGTCGCCGGCCCAGAGCATGAACTTGAAGGCGTTGCCGTTGCGGTCCAGAGCCCCGTTGACCGTGCCCGAGCCCTTGAACTGGGCCTTGGTCTTGCCCTCTACCACCAACCAGTCATAGGCTGTCGAGTGAAAGTTCAAGCCGCCTGCCTGGAACTCGAACTCGGTGTTCCCCTCGGGCACGCTGGCGCCCTTTTTGTACTTGGAGACAAAGCCAAAGGTGGCCTTGCCGCTCAGGTTCGAGTCTGGCTTGTAGGCGCCCGGCGGCGAGTCGATCCAGCCGCCGCCGGTGACAAAGCCACCGTCGGGGTCATACATCACAGCCATGGTGCAGGCGGGTACCGAGTCAACCGTGCCGTCGTTGACCTTCAGGCACACGTTGTAGATGCCGACCGCGGTATAGCTATGAGCCGGGTTGACGCCTGCCGCGATGCCACCGTCGCCGAAGGTCCAGGCATAATAGGTCAGGGGATCGCTGTCCGCGTCGGAGGAGAGGCTGCCGTCAAAGGCGATGGCGGTGTTGATGGCGCCCAGGTACGGGCCGCCGGGGTTGGCGACCGGGGCGGTGTTGCCCGCCGTCTCGATGCCGACGGCGAAGGCGGTGCCTTGGAGCTGGCTCAGAGTTGGCGAGCTGTCGCCCGTCACGATCAGAGTGACGCAGTCGGACGCCGCATCATAGCTTTGCGGGCTGGCCTTGACCCAATCTACGCCATTCCACCAGAACAGCTTGCCGCTGGCGCCCAGGCCGCAGGCCGCGATCGTCACCTGGTCAAAGATGCTGTCCGGTGCGACGTAGACATCAAAGTAGGTCCCGCTGGCCGTAAAGCTCGGCGTCCCGCCGGGGTTCGCATCGTACTGGGCCACCACCAGCACCCCTGCTCCCGTAGCCGTCGCGCTTGCCGTATCGACGCTGGCGCTGGGATCGGTGCCGCTAACGGCATCCTGAGCCGTCACTTGGGCGGCTGCCTGGGTGACAAAGAAGGCCAGGACGTTCGAAGTGCTGCCCAAAGTGCTCACGCTGACCTGGCCGGTCTGGACGGACGCGAGGCTGGCTGCCGGGATGACGGCGGTCAACTGGCCCTCGCCGACATAGGTCGTCGCCAGCTCCGTGCCGTTCCACAGCACCATCGAGCCCTCGGCAAAGTTGCTGCCGTTGACGGCGAGCGTGACGTCACCGGATCCGGCCACCACCGAAGCCGGGCTGATGCTGGCCAGGGACGGGCCCGCCACCACGTCAACCTCGATCAGGCGCAAGGAGAGACCGACGAGGATCTCCATCTCGGCTCCCGAGAACCAGGTCACGCCTGGCGCTTCCATTGCATAGGCATAGCTCATAGCGCTCATTCCTGTGCTGTCGGGCCAGCCTCCCTCCCAGATGAAAAACGCCGCCTCGCTGCCGCCGGTGTTATAGATCTCGACCCAGTACGCGCCGGGCTGGAGGACCAGCGGCTCGGCCAGGGTGAGCGTATACAGGTATTCACCAAGGAACCGGCCCGAGTCTACCCGGTCCGGGGTGATCGACGACTCTGCGTAGGCCGTTTCTGTCGCCGGCAGCCCGGTGCCGGTATCGGTGTGGTGGAAGATGACGGTAAAGCTATCCACGTACGTGCTGGGGTCTGGGGGCCATGACTCTGTCACATACAACCCCCACAACTGGACCTTGGCAATCGTCAGCGGCTCGGCGACGATGATGTCTTCCGCTCCCGAGTGCGGCGTACCGAGCTCTACGAGGCCGCCCGTGTCCGCCGGAATCGCCGTGTTCGGGTCTATGGGCAGTTGCTCAAACAGAACGGGGCCCCCGAACTCGCAGGCGTCGCCCACGCCGTTCCCGTCCGTATCAGTCTGATCGGCGTTGGGCGTGGTGAGGCAGTTGTCTGTGTCGTTCGGCACCGCGTCGCCGTCCATGTCGTCGTCGCAGGCGTCGCCCACGCCGTCCAAGTCGTAATCCCCCTGACCAGGGTTGTAGGTGCCGGGGCAATTGTCTTGCCAATTTGCCACGCCGTCAATGTCATCGTCGGCAAGGTCCACTATGTTCAAAGACGACTGGAACCACCCGTAAAAGCCTTCTTCCGCATCGGGATCGGTCCAGTCCATGTCTACTGTGACATAAAAGTACCCCGTTTCGGTCGGCGTGCCATAGATCCTGATGGCGCCCACCGTCCCGTCAAGCTCGTAGGCCAGACCGGCGGGCAAGTGCGAGTTGTTCTCGATGAACTCCATCGTGTAGGGCGGAACCCCGTCGCCTCCGATCGTGACGATCACGTCATAGGGCTCGTTCACATTGCCGTCTGGAAGCGAGGATGGGTCGAAAGCCAGGCTGACCATATAGGTGCCGATATTCACACCCGTCATGTCCTGGCTCAGCCCG
>JAFGOG010000435.1 GCA_016926595.1 Anaerolineae bacterium | reverse complement strand
GTTTGTCGTAGACAACAACGTCAAAATGATAGACCTCAAGTTCTGTGACCTGTGGGGGCGCTGGCACCACCTGACCCTGCCGGCTGACCAGTTCATGCCCGAATTGATGGAAAATGGCGTGGGGTTCGATGCCTCAAGCGTTGGACTCAAGCCGGTCAAGGCCGGTGACATGGTCCTGGTGCCCGACCTGTCCGCCGGCTTTATGGACCCCTTTTGGCAGGTCCCAACCTTGAGCTTTATCTGCTCGGCCCGAGAAGCCGATACCCGGCATCTTTTTCCCCGCGATCCCCGTAACACCGCCCGCCGCGCTGAGGAATATCTGCGCGAGCTCGGTATCGCCGACGAAAGCCGGTGGGGGCCCGAGTTCGAGTTCTATATCTTTAACTCAGTGGCCTTTGAGAACGAGGTTCACCGCACCGGCTATCGCCTGGAATCGGCGGAGGGGATGTGGAACAGCCCCCACGGTGGCCTTGGCCATTACATTCCCATGCATGGCGGCTACCATGCCATCCCACCCAAGGATTCGCTCTACAACCTGCGCAGCGAGATGTGCCTGCACCTGGAGGCGATGGGTGTGCCGGTCAAGTATCACCACCACGAAGTAGGTGGACCTGGTCAGTCAGAGATCGAGACGCCGATGATGGGGCTGTTGGAGAGCGGCGACGCGACCATGTTGGTCAAGTACGTGACCAAGATGACGGCCGCGGCGCATAACCAGACGGTCACCTTCATGCCCAAGCCTCTGTTTGGCGAGGCGGGCAACGGCATGCACTTTCACCAGATGCTGATGAAGGATGGGCTGTCGCTCTTTTACGACCCAGAAGGCTACGCCGGGTTGAGCCAGACGGCGCTCTATTACATCGGCGGTTTGCTTCAGCACAGCCCGGCTCTGCTGGCCCTGACCAACCCCAGCACCAACTCGTTCCGGCGGCTGGTCCCCGGCTACGAGGCGCCGGTGAACCTCTTTTTCTCGCTGGGCAACCGCAGCGCGGCAGTGCGCATTCCCAAATACGCCAAGGGCCCGACCACTCAGCGGTTCGAATACCGCCCACCCGACGCGACCTGCAATGTTTACCTGGCGCTGACGGCCCAGTTGATGGCCGGCTTGGATGGCATCGTTCGTCAGATAGATCCCACCCAGGCTGGTTTTGGCCCTTTTGATACCAACATCTTTGCCTGGACCGCCGAGGAGAGGGAAAAGATCAAAGGCCTGCCCACCTCGCTGAGCATCGCCCTCAAGGCCCTGGCCGACGACCACGATTTCCTATTGGCCGGCGACGTCATGGACGAGGGGTTGATCCAGGACTGGATCGACTACAAGATGAGCCATGAATACCTGGAGGTGCGTGACCGGCCCCATCCCTACGAGATGGCGCTCTATTTCGACGTATAAGACTGTCTACTTTCCGCGCGCCGCTTTCACAGCGTCCATGTACTGCCGCACCCGGTTCACATCCACCGGGTTCTCGGCGATGCCGTCTGCCTTCAGGCTGCTGCCGACGATGGCGCCGTCGGCGTATGTCAGGAATCCCGCAATATTCTCCGCCGTCGTGCCGCTGCCCAGCAGGATGGGGCGGGTCGCCAGCTCCTTCGCCCGGCGGACCTTGTCTATCGGCGGCGCGTCGCCGGTCATGCGCCCCGAGACGATGAGCGCGTCGGCCCGGTAAAACTCGGTCCATTCGATGTGCGTCTCCAGGTCGAGGCCTGGAAAAGGCACAGAATGCTTCTTGTCCACGTCGGCAAAGAGCTTGATCTGCTCGGCGTTGAGCTCCTTGCGTCGGCGCAGCAGGTCTGCCGCGCAGCCGTGATCCAGCTCCCCCGTATCCCACAGCCGGGAGCCGGTGAGGATGCACACACGCATAAAGGATGCGCCGGCGGCAATGGCAATGGCCAGCGCCACCAGCCCGCCGTTGTGCACCACGTTGATGCCGACCGGCGTATCGGCCATGTCGACGATCGCCCGCGCCGCCACCGCCTGGCAGGTCATAGCCTGTACCTGCACCTCGGCGCCGACATAGTAGGGCAGATCCCACATATTTTCCACCATCAGCCCGTTTACGCCGCCCTCCAGCAGCGCTTCGGCGTCACGTCGCGCGTGGTCGATGATGGCGCCGATGCCATAGCCAGTGTATCCCGGTGCGCCTGGCAGCGGCCAAAGATGGACCATGCCGATGACCGGCTTGTCCACGCCAAAAATATCGGCCAGGGAGTTGATCCGGATGTCGTCGAGACGTTGTTTCCACGCTACTTCCACCAGGGTTTCTTTTCTTCCTCCTCTTCTGTGAACCGTGCCGCGATCAGGTCGATCGCCTCCTCTATCGCCTCCGTGTGCTCGCTGTCTGCCTCTTGCTGGCGATAGCCGCGCAACAGAGCCAGCACATCGCGCCCTTCTATCGCCTCCATGCTCGCTCCCACGCGGGCTGCCGCCATTGCTCCCAATGCGTTGCCCAGAATTGCGGCGCTGTGCAGGCCCAGCCCAGCCAGGCGGCCGGTGATAAACCCGGCGGCGAAACCGTCGCCGGCGCCTGTGCTGTCGCGCGTCTGGACGGCAAGACCTGGCACACGCCGCAGCCCGTCTCGACTGCCCACCAGGCAGCCATCCTGCCCCAGCTTCAAGGCCACTATCTGGCAGCCTTTGCCGAGCAGGACGTGGGCGCAATCTTCGGGCGCGGTCATCCTTGCCAGCCTCTGGGCTTCGTTCAGACTGGGTAGAAGGACATTGACTACCGGCAGTAGCGCGTGCATCTCGTCGAGCGCCGCCTGGGAGATGCTCAGCCCTGGGTCGAGCGTGACCGTCAGGCCGTAGCGACATGCCATCTCTAGGGTCAGCAGAGCCGCGCTTCGCTGCGGCTCTGCCAGCAGGGCATAGCCTGACAGGTGGAACAGCTTGGCGCCTTGGACATACTCCTCACGAATCTGGTTGGGATCGGTCAAAACGTTCGCCCCACGGTAGCCGAGGATGGTCCGCTCGCCATCGGGCGTGACGACTACGTACATCAAGCCCGTCATGGCCGCCGGATCGCGTTGCAGACCCCCGGCGTCGACGCCCGCCGTCTGCAGACTGTTGAGCGCCTTGAGCGCCCACGAGTCAGGACCAACGCGGGCGATCAGCCCAACTGTGACGCCCAGCCGCGCCAGGGCTATCGCCGCATTGGCTGCCGAACCGCCGCAGTGGAGCTCAGTGGAATGAGCCAGCGCATCACCCCCTTTGCTGGGCAAGCCGTCAAAGTGGGCAATGATATCCACATTCAGATCACCCAAGGCGACTACGTCTGGCATGGGATTCACATCCGCGTTCCTGTGATTTGGGAGCCTGTTCATAGTATACCACAGCTTGAGCAGAATGGAAATCCGGGTATGCCAATATGATACCAATTGCCTGTTGAAGCGCCATTCTGTTTCGCCGTAGGGGCGCAGTCACCGCGCCCTTCCCACGGCGACCTGGCGGCTGGGCCATAGCCTTTTCTGTTCCCCTGCACCCTGCAATGGCGGGTCCTCGATTTGACATTACAGAACATTTGTGCTAATCTGGTGTCCACTTCCAATCTGGCTAAGGAGGCGAAATGAAGGACAATGGGCGGCGTCAGGCATTGGAGACAACCTTGAACAGCATTCAAAAGCGTTATGGCGAGGGGGCGATCATGCGGCTGGGCCAGGCCAGCCACCTGCAGATCGACGTCATCCCCACCGGGTCGCTGGTCCTCGACCTGGCT
>JAFGOG010000434.1 GCA_016926595.1 Anaerolineae bacterium | reverse complement strand
GGCAGCGGCAAGCAGGCACAGGCTCGACAGGGCAACCAATCCGCCAAAGAGGCCCGAGTCGGTCCGCCTGTAAAGCGGCTCGCCCAGGGCGTTGAGCAGGACGCCGGCGTTGAGCAGGGCAAAGGTCAGCCAGAAGAGGGGCTCGCTGCCGCGCTGGGCCTGGCCGTGGGGATAGTCCCGGCCGCGGAGGCGGAAGGCCAGCGGCGGAAAGAGCCACCAGGCGACGCCCAGGATGAACTGGGTCAGCCAGCCGACGACCAGGAACTGGACGTGGGCGGGCTTGAGGTAGTAAATAGCCGACCCCAGCGGCAGCCAGCCGTTGATCAATAGCAGCGCGCCCAGGGCGGCGCCCAGGATCAGGTAGAGTATCGACGCTTTGACGAACACGCGGGTAGTAATCGGCATGGCGCGGCGCTACTCCAGGGGCCGGATGCGAGCCCAGATCAGCAGGCCAAAGCCGACGGCCGCCGCGGCCTGCAAAACGCCCGACAGGGCCACCAGCGCCGCCAGCCAGCTCTCACCTTTCATCCGATAGAACGGTTCGGCGGCCAAGCGCAGCACCAGGCCGGCGTTCAGGCAGACGTAGACGGCCCAGGCCAGGGCCTCTGAGCCGCGAGGGCGAGGGTTGACCTCCTTGAGAAAGCGAGGGAACATCCAATAGGCCACGCCGATGGAAAGCTGGGTGATCCAGCCCACGACCAGCAGGTGCAACTGGCTGAGGTAGACGGCCCCGAACCAGCGACCGATGTTCAGCCAGCCGTCGAGGGCTATCAACGCCAGCAGCAGAAAGCCGGCGACGAAATAGACGAATGCAGTTCTGACATAGAGTCGGGCTAGAGGCGGCATAGGCTCCTCGATTATCGTACGGTCCCCATTAAGGGGAGGGCTTGGGGCAGTGGAGCAGGTCGCTCAGCAGCTTGGTGTAGGGTGTCAAGATGTCTTTGAGCTCGCCGGTAACCGAGCCAAGATCGGTCTCTTTCAGCGGGATCGACACCGGCACCTCCATCGAGATCGGAAGGTTTTGGCGGACCGGCACCGTCAGGTTGAGCTTGACGGGCAGATCCATGCCATCGGGCAGGGCCAGACTGACCGTGCCGTTGATCCGGCCGCCGCCGCCAGGAAGGACAAAGGTGGCAGACCGGTTCAGCGGTACAGACTGGGTCAGCTTCACGGCTGTATTCTGGTTCAGGGGCAGGTCAAACTCGACGGGGATCGTCTGGCTGATGTAGATCGTCTTGTTGATGACGGCGGTGTCAAAGTCGTTGACCAGGCTGTCGACCCGGGCGAGCAGCGGGCAGAGGGTGCCGTCGCGCAGGCCGGGCAGGGACGGCGCTACCTGCCACAGGCCAATTCCCAGGAGCAGCAATACCAGAACCAGCACAAAGGTGACAGCGAACGAGAAAAGGATGGCAAACTTTTCAAAGGCCCGCCAGACTGATTCAAAGTGACCCATCGATCTTCTCCCTTCTTCAGCCAAGCTTTCACCAGGTCTATTATAGCGCATTTCTTGTGCTATGTCAACCAGCAGAAGCGGCGCCAAAATCTGAAAACCTGCCAGGTCCGCGGCGGAGGTTGTTTGGGAAAGGTTGTTGTGTTATACTGGATGGGCAGGCGATGGATCGGCTGCCCTATCGGCGATCCCAACCCAGTATTTTGAGGCAACAAGAGGTGGCATGATGGGT
The DNA here is from genome assembly GCA_016926595.1 of Anaerolineae bacterium. The sequence goes on along the minus strand of JAFGOG010000434.1, from coordinate 1,553 downwards.
GAGAGCAACGGGCGCTTTCGGGTTGAGACGGTGCACGGCGAGCCGTACGAGGTAGGCGGGCGGCGATTGACCCCCGTGGCCCGGATCGCCTCCCTCGGCAAGGCCAGGGTGACGATCGGCGCCAGACAGGCGGGCGGCTGGGGCGGCGGCTTTGTCCAGGTGACGCCCCTGGCCTTTGTGGAGGAAACGCCGGAGGGCGAGCGCCGGATCGCCATTGTCGACCGAACGTCGCGGGCGATGTGGAGCCTGGCCCTGGAAGCTGTGGCCATCGTCCTGGTTTTCGGGCTGGTCCGGTGGCTGGCGAGACGCAGGGGTGCAGTGGCGCACGGCAGCGAGGGGACAAAAGAGTAAAAGAAAGGAGCGCAAGATGTCTTTGGACAAGTTATTCGCCGCAGTAGAAGGGTTCAGAGATGCGGCCCATTGGCGGGCGGCTTTTGGGGAACCGCAGGTGATCGGCGACAAGACGCTGATCCCGGTAGCCAAGGTCGGCTACGGCTATGGCCTGGGGTTTGGGCATGGGACCGGCGAACCGGAAGAGGAAGGGAAGCAGGCCCCGGGAGGAGAAGGCGGAGGAGGAGGCGGCACCACGGCGGCCAAGCCGCTGGGCGTGATCGTCGTAACGCCTGAAGAGGTCTATTTCGAAGAGACGGCCGACGAGAGCAGGATCGCGATGGCGGGCATCCTGGTCGGGGCGCTTTTTATCTGGCAGTTTGCCAAGACGCTGCGGGCGATATTCGGCAAGTAATGCTCACACAGCTCATCCACAACGGCGTGCTGGCGCCCGAGCCGCCAGCGCCACGCGGGCTGGTGATCGAGATCCGGGGCGAGCCGGTGGCGCTGACGCCCAAGCAGGAAGAGATGGCGCTGGCCTGGGCCAGGAAAGAGGGCACGCCGTACGTCGAGGACAGGACCTTTGCCCAGAACTTCTTGGGCGACTTGAGCCGGGAGCTGGGCATCGAGCCGGCTCTGAAGCCGGACGAAGTGGATTTTGGTCCGGCCCTGGAGATCGTCCAGGCCGAGCGTGAGGCCAGGGCAAAGCTGACGCCAGAAGAACGCAAGGCCCAAGCCGCGGCCCGAAAGGCTCAGCGCGAAGCGCTCCGCGCTCAATACGGCTATGCCCAGGTCAACGGCGAGCGGGTGGAGCTGGCCAATTACATGGCTGAGCCGAGCGGCATCTTTATGGGGCGCGGGCAGCATCCGCTGCGCGGGCGGTGGAAAGAGGGCGCGCGGCAGTCGGACATTACGCTTAACCTCAGTCCAGATGCGCCCCGACCCCCAGGAGATTGGGCCGAGATCGTCTGGCAGCCGGAATCGCTGTGGGTGGCCCGCTGGCCGGACAAGCTGTCGGGCAAGATCAAGTATGTGTGGCTGAGCGACACGGCCTCGGTCAAGCAGGCGCGTGAAGCAGCCAAGTTCGACAAGGCACACCTGCTGCACGCCGAGCTGGAAACGGTCCGGGACCGGATCCGGTCGGATCTGTCGAGCACCGATGGCAAGCGGCGGATGCTGGCCACAGCCTGCTACCTGATCGACGCGCTGGGCCTGCGGGTGGG
>JAFGOG010000433.1 GCA_016926595.1 Anaerolineae bacterium | reverse complement strand
TGATCAGCAGCGCGCCCAGGTAGTGGGTCAAGACGAGAAGGGCCGAAACGCTGATGTAGGCCGCGATCCAGCCGGCTCGGCTCCGATTCGGCTCGAAGAAGGCCCGGAGGTAGAGATAAAAAGAAAGCAGGCTCAGGAAGGCGAGCATGCTGTACATCCGCGCTTCCTGCCCGTACCACAGGTACATGGGCGACAGGGCACCCAATGCGGCGGCGGCCAGGCTGGCCGCAGGCCTGCGCGGGATGAGCCGCCGGGCGGCGGCGGATAGGAGCGGCACGGTCAGCACCGCAAAGACCAGCGATGGGAATCTCAGGGCAAACTCGGTTTTGCCCAGGACTCGAACCACCAACCCCAGCAACAAAAAGTAAACGGGAGGGTGGTTGTCGACGGTAGCTATTTGCTGGATGCTGTCGGTCAGGGTGATCCGGTTCGACAGGATGGTGGGCAGGTCCTGCCTGGCGCGGTGCAGGCTGAGGCTCTCATCCCACCACAGGCTCTTGACTCCCAGCTCGAATACGCCTCGCCCAAAGGCGATCAAGATCAGAACAAGCAGCAGCCAGCGCTTCATTCCCCACGCCACAGTTTCAGGCGAAGCCGAAACAGCTCGCGGAAGGCGCGTGTGATAACGCTCAGTCTGGCCCCACTCTGGCTTCCGGCAACCCTCGGCCGGTGTGTGACCGGCAGCTCCACAAAGCGATAGCCGGCGCGCTTGGCCCGGACCAGCCACTCGATGCTAAAGGTGGCCCCACGTGAGTCGATCTTGTCGGCCAGTTGGTCGATGATCTCGCGGCGGAGCAGCTTGAAGCCACAGTCGACGTCGCGCACCGTATAGCCAAAGAACAGCGTGCACAACATGCTCCAGCCCTTGCCGTACAGCACACGCAGGAACGGGTCGCGCCGGGGAGCCCGATAGCCGGCGATCAGGTCGGCCTTGTCGGTGAATGGCGCAAAGTTGGCCAGCTCGGCCAGCACGAACTGGCGATCGGCGTCGGTGTACAGGATCCAATCCTTTGTGGCTGAGGTAAAGCCGGTCAAGACGGCGGCGCCAAACCCCTTGTTGACCGGGTGCTGCACCAATCGCAGATGGGGCTCGGTTTCCATCAACCGCCGGGCAACGCCCGCCGTGTCGTCCTTACTGCCGTCGTCGACGACGATGATCTCGTAATCGTCGCTCACCGCAGCCAGGGCCGGCACTGCTTCGGTTACGACCGGCTCGATATTTTCGGCTTCGTTGTGGGCCGGCAACACGAGTGAAATGGTGGGCATATCAATCTCCGATCAATCTCACCTTTGCGCTGCGCCGCATGTGCTTGATGGCCATTTCCCTTTTTTGGGCTTCGGCCCGCGTCGCCACCTCTTCCTGGTACACCAGCCGGACCGGCCGCCGCTGTCTGCAATAGACCGAGCCACGGCCGGCGTTGTGAGCCGCCACCCTGGCCTCGACGTCGGTCGCCCAACCGGTGTAGAGAGAGCCGTCGCTGCAAGCGACGATATAGACAAAGGGCACCGGCTACTTGCCCTTTTCCCGTTTGGGCGCGCCGCGCTCGCCGGTCAGCGCCTTGCGCAGGCCGCTGCCCAGGAAGGCGTCGAACAGATCGCCCCTGCTGGGCATCTGGCCACCGTGAGGGATTTCCAGCAACTGCCGGGTTGCCCGGTCGCTCAGCCAGCGATCCCGTTCGGCTACTGCCTTGGCAAAGCGCTCGGCCAGGGCCTCTTGGGTCCCTTCGGCCAATTCCTGCCGGAGGGAGGCCAGGCTGGCCGACAGAGCGTCGATCCAGCGCAGCATGTTGTCGCGGTTGGCCACCGCCAGGTCACCGTAGGAGGATGGATCGGTCGAAGCCATGTGCGTCGCCAGCTCGAAAGGCAAACCGGCCACCTTGCGCATCTCCTTCCAGCTCGCTTGCCCGGTCGCCATTTCGAGCAGGGCCAGTGCAGTGATGGCGGGGAGGTGATCTACTGCGGCCAACAAGCTATCGTGCTCGGTCGCGTCGAGAAAGAATGGCTTGGCGCCCAAGATGGCGGCCAGGTCGGCGGCCAGCTTGACCGCCGAAGGATCTGCGTCCTGTGCCGGCACCAGGCAGAATAGGGCGTCCTTGAACAGGTCGGCGCGTGCTGCCTCTAGCCCCGTCGCCCGGGCTTTTTCGGCGGCCTGTCCTGACTGTGTGGCCGGGGATGGCTGGCCGACGACGATCGGGTCAGTGCCGACAAAGTGTACCTCCTTGGGTAGGATCGCCTCCGCCCAGGCCAGGACGGGCGCTTTTAGCGTGGCCGTATCGATCACTACGCAGCCGGGGCGCAGGTAAGGAGCGATTGCCTTCAGCGTAAGCTCAATGGCTGCTACTGGCGTCGCCAGGATGATCAGGTTCGCTTTTTCGCAGGCCGATATCAGGTTCCATTCGACTTTGTCCACCATTTCCAGCTTGCGCGCCTGGTTGGCGATCCCCGTGTCTATATCGTGGCCGATCACTGCCAAAGCCGCGCCTGCCTGGCGCAGGGCCAGCCCCATCGACCCCCCGATCATCCCCAGTCCGACGATAGTGATCTGCGGTTTGGGCTTGCTCATATCTACCCTTTCTGTCAGCTCTGATTGTCCGCCTCTTGCAGCGCTGCCAGCAATGGATCGGCGGC
>JAFGOG010000432.1 GCA_016926595.1 Anaerolineae bacterium | reverse complement strand
CGCCTGATCGAATTCGCCCCCGGCGTAGAGGTTGCCGTAGTCGTCCAGCGCCAGGGCGTAGACGCCGTTGTTCACCCCGCTGCCCAGAGCGGCCCAACTGCTGCCATCCCATACGGCGACATGGTTGGCCGGTGCTCCCCCGGCTTCGGTGAAGAGGCCCCCGGCGTAGAGGTTGTCGCTGCCGTCCAGGGCCAGGGACTGGACCTCGTCGTTCATCCCGTCGCCCAGGGCGGTCCAGCTGCGGCCGTCCCAGACGGCGACGCGGTTGGCCGGTTTCCCCCCGGCCCGGGTGAACATGCCCCCGGCGTAGAGGTTCCCGCTGCCGTCCAGCACCAGGGCGAGGACGCCATTGTTCGTCCCACCGACCAGGTCGGGCCAGCCGCTGCCGTCCCAAAGGGCGATGCGGTTGGCCGGTTGCCCGCCGGCCCGGGTAAAGATGCCTCCGACGTAAAGCCGCCCGCCACTGGCTGGCACCAGGGCGTAGACGGTGTTGTTCACCCCGCTGCCCAGGGCGGCCCAACTGCTGCCGTCCCACACGGCGACGTTGTTGACCGGCGTTCCCCCGGCGTTGGCAAAGTGGCCCCCGGCATAGAGGTTGCCGCTGCCGTCCACCGCCAGGGCGCGCACATAGTTGTCGATCCCGTCGCCGAGCGCGGCCCAACTGCTGCCGTCCCATACGGCGATGTTATTGACCGGCGTCCCCCCGGCATCGGTGATATAGCCCCCGGCGTAGAGGTTCCCGCTGCCGTCCACCACCAGGGCATAGACCCACCCGGTGGCCCCGCTGCCCAGGCCGGCCCAGCTGCTGCCGTTCCAGACGGCGATATTGCTGACCGGCGTTCCCCCGGCGTCGGTAAAGTGGCCAGCCGCGTAAAGATTCCCGCTGCCGTCCACCGTCAGGGCGAGGACCTGGTCGTTCATCCCGCTGCCCAGGGGAGCCCAGGAGCTGCCGTCCCACACGGCGACGCGGCTGGCCGGGGTTCCTCCAGCTTGGGTAAAGTACCCCCCGGCGTAGACGTTCCCGCTGTCGTCCACGACCAGGCTCGTGACGGTGTTGTTTAGCCCGTCGCCCAGGGCGGCCCAAGTGCTGCCGTCCCAGACGGCGACACGGTTGGCCGGCGTCCCCCCCGCATGGGTGAAGGAGCCCCCAGCATAGAGGTTGCCGCTGCCGTCCACCGCCAGGGCGGCGACGACACTATCCATGCCGCTGCCCAGGGCGGACCAGCCGCTGCCATCCCACATGGCGATATGGTTGGCCACCACGCCGTCGGCCAGGAGAAAGCCACCTCCGACATAGAGGGTGCCACTGCCATCCAGCGCCAGGGCGCCTACGGATTCGTTCATCCCGCTGCGTAAGCCGAACCCGTCGTCCCAGTGAAAATCCGCATCGTTTGCGTCGATCTGGGCAAAGCGCGGCGCCTTGTCGGGTCCACTGACCAACTCCCACCCGTGGGCGTCGATGCTGCCGCGAAAGCCGCTGTCCACGTCGAGCGTCCCGTCGGGGCGCAGCAGCGTCTCCAACGGGGTGCTGGGGACCGCCAATGGAGCCGGATCGAGTGCATCGCGATCCACCGCTGTAGCCGTGGCATACGGCAGTAGCGGGAGACCGACGGGGACCAGCAGGCTCAGGATGACCAGGATATGCCAGAAAACGCGGGGAGCGAGGGGGTTCGGATTCATCTCCAAGTCCTCCTTTTTTGGGGGGAATGTTCGTACAATCCGGGCAATCTGTGTCCAATTCCAGCCCTGGAGCAGCACGGCCTGAGTCGTTGCGTATATGCCAATATAAGGCCTGCAGCGTGTCTTGTCAAGGCGAATATGACATATTGAAAACCTCGGCTTTTTGTGTTATACTGTAGTATGCTTCTCCCCTGATTTCCGGAACCAGAAAGGATTCAAATCCATGAAACGACACATCCCGGTTTTACTTTTGGTGCTTGCGCTGCTTTGCTCCTGTTCTCCATCGTCAGGCGAGCAAGCCCGCACCTATTACGAAACGCTGGACCTCGGAACTCCTGAGGCGGCTGTAGAGTCCTTTGTCGACGCCTTCCACCGCAGCGACTTTATGACCGTCTATCTTGTGCTCTCGCCAGAGGCACAGCGTGCGTGGCACGAGCAGATTCAGAGGCTGCGCTACCAGGACCTGTTCCAGTGTGAAGAGGACTCCTGCCGCAAGATGATGGAGGAGGCCTTTCCTGATGGCCCCTTTGAAGGCGAACACAGCCCGGATGGCTGGTATCTCTTTGATCAGCTTATGGTCGTTGCCCAGGCGCAGAAAGCGCTGCTGATTGACTTGAGTGGTGAGGTCAAGATCGTTGGCCGCCACGACGCGGAGACTTATCAGGGCAAGGATGCCGTTGATCTTGTCGCCACCGTTGAGGGTATTGGGGAACAGGTTACCTTTCGAATGGTCCAGGCCCCCAGCGGTCGTTGGCGCGTGTTTCAGGTGATCCTGTCCGGCGGTGATGAAGAGATGGCACCCTGGGCTATAGCCAAGTAGCGGTACAGCAGAAGGAGGGTACACGATGCGTATCTGCAAGGTCTGTCTTTTGATGCTCCTTATGGCCAAGCCCGTAAAACCCAGGTGCTTAAAGCCCTGGGATATAAGGGCTTCTCGAAAGGCTTTAGCCTTATAGCCTTATCT
>JAFGOG010000431.1 GCA_016926595.1 Anaerolineae bacterium | reverse complement strand
GCGTCGAGGCCCTGGCCGCCCGCCTGGAGGCCTTGGCCCGGCGCGGCGAGCGGGCGCGCCTGCTGTACGTCATCCCCAACTTTCAGAATCCAAGCGGCATCACCCTGGCCGGCGACCGCCGCCGGGCGGTGCTGGACCTGGCCGAGCGCTACGATCTCATGGTCGTCGAGGATGACGTCTACCACGACCTGGCCTATGGCGGCGAGCTGCCGCCCTCGCTGTTTGCCCTGGACGGCGGCCGGCGCGTGCTGCGCATCGGCAGCTTTTCCAAGATCATGGCGCCAGGGCTGCGGCTTGGCTGGCTGATCGGCCCGCCCGGCTGGATCGAGCGGGTGATCAGCAGTGGACTGCGCAACATGGGCGGCGGGGCCAACCCGCTGGTGGCCAACATCCTGGCTACCTATTGCCGCCAAGGCCTGCTAGAGCCCCACATCGAGCAGTTGCGCCGGGTCTACCGTGAGCGGCGGGATGTGCTGCTGGACGCCCTGGCGGCCCACATGCCTCCCGGCGTGCGCTGGACCAGGCCGGGAGGCGGCTTTTTCGTCTGGCTGGCGCTCCCCGAACCGTTCAAGGCCGCCAGCGTGGTCAAGCGGGCCAGGGAAGCGGGCTTGATGATCCCTGGCGGCGATCCCTTTTTCGCCGAAACGCCCACCGGCCAGTGCCTGCGCCTGGCCTTTAGTTACGTAACCCCGGACAGGATTCGGGAGGGTATCGAGGTCCTGGGGCGGGTGCTGGGCCAAACACCCTAGGCCGCTCCACGTTTGTGCAGAGCAAGAGAGTAAAGTGAACACAAAACAGCGTGCTTTGAGTCTTTTTTCCGTACTGGTCGCAGCGGCATTTGTGCTTTCGCCGCTCCCCGGCAGCGGCCCAGCGGTCTTGGCTGCCGGTGGCGCCCCGATCGACTCCCGTGAGTTTGTCGCGATCGTCGTCGACGGCACTAATGATTTCAAACTGGCTTCACACGTCACCGAGGTCCCTTTCGCCGCGCCCACCGCCGGAGGAAGCAACACAGACTCGGACGCTTTGAACGAGACGTCGGCGTACCATTGGATCGACAGCGATTGGGTCGATTACACGTTGAGCGATGGCGACACTGCCGATGTCAAGCAGTTCTACCTGCAGTGGGATGCAGGCTATTTGTACCTGGGCGTCCAGGGACCTAACAAACTGATGGACGGCGACGTCGTGGACCTGTTCATTGCCATCGACTGTGATGGCAGCCAAAGCGGCGACCTGGGCCAGTCCAGCACGGCCTGGGGTAAATGGGTCGACTTTGACGAGTGGACCCCCAGCCATTTCATCGCAGTGTCCCAGGCCCGTGATACTTCGGACAACGACCCATCCGGTTATGCTGAGCTGATACCGGTCGGCGGCTCGGGCAGCATCCTGACTTGGCAGTGACTGGGCTAACAGCGCCTGGATCTCTGACTTGGAGGGCGGAGTTTTCTTTGAGTTTCGTCTCGCCTGGTCAGCCATCGGCGGCCAGCCCAACAGCAGCACTGGCACGCCGATGAACTTTGCCGTCTATACCACCTACAATATGGATGGCTATGACATCTATGACAGCGCCCCTGGCACGGCCCAAGGCGCCGACGGCTATGAGCAGGTCGGCGATTACAGGGGCGACGGCGATCACTGTGGTGACGGCAACGTGGACCCGGTAACAGGGGCTAGTGACGGCACCTGCGGTTGGGGTGATAGTGACGACAACAACGGCGCCGGCAATTCGCAGAATAATCGCGGCCCCGGCAGTGACGACGAAGCCACCGAGACACCCGATACCATCGGCGAATACTTTTGCATAACTAACGTAGGCCAGAGTATCCCCGATGCCGTCCGCCTGGTCTCCTTCACCGCCACCCCGTTGGTCGGTGCCATCCGCCTCGACTGGGAGACGGCCACCGAGATCGACAACCTAGGCTTTAACCTCTACCGCGCTACTTCCCCAGACGACGAGCCGGTCCGTCTAAACGATACCCTCATCCCCAGCCAGGCGCCTGGCTCCCCGGTCGGCGCCCGCTACACCTGGCTGGATCGGGTAATGCGGTCTGGGGTGACCTACTACTACTGGCTGGAGGACGTCGACATCTATGGCTTTACCACGCTGCACGGTCCGGTGAATGCAACGCCAAGATCCAAGCTTCCCCGGCTGGTGAGCCCAGGGCGATGACACCAGTTGTCCCGGGGACACGCTCGGGTCGGCGGGCCTTGCAGCCCGCCGACGTTCTGTTCGTCCTGCTCGTGCTCGGCATCATGCTGGCCTTGGCGCCGGGCATCCACTCCGATGTCAGGCCAGAGATCGTGCCAGACGGCCAGCGCGATGCCAGTTATGCCCTGCTGGCCGACGACCCATCTGGCGACCTGGGCGCTCCGGGCGGCTGGCCTGGCGCCCAGTGGACCAATCTCACCCAACTGCAAGTGGCCGCCGACGACGCAGCTCATCTGTACGGCTATATCTGCTGGAATGCTGGCGAAAAGGTGATCGTGGCCGACATCATGGGCTTTGACCTCTACCGGGCGGACGATCCGCAGGGCGAGCCGGTGCGCCTGAACGATACGCTCATCCCGGCCAAGCAGCCAGGCAGCCCGGTTGGTGACCAATACCAGTTTGTGGACCGGCCGCTTGAGCCGGGCGCGGTGTACTACTACTGGCTGGACTGCGTCCACTTTGATAGCTCAACTGACCGCAATGGACCGGTGAGCGCTGCCGCCGGCCCATACCGGTTCTACCTGCCCCTGGTTTTCAAGTGAGGTGCGAGGTCATAGATCTGGCTGGATAGCGTTTCACGGCGAGTAAGGGCGGGCCCTGCACCCGCCATCCTGAATCGGACAGGTCGCCGCCGGCTGCCCGGCTGGCGGCGACCTGCTTTCTTTCCGGCCATTTTGCCTGCCCACTCGCTTTGTGCTATAATTCCTCTGTTGATCTTTTCAAGAAGGAGCCAATGTCACCGCTGATTCCGATCCCGGTCATTGCCGTAACCGTCACCCTGCTGATCTGGGCTGCGCTCAGGGGAGACGACAAGCAGGTCTACCTGTGGAAGCCGCTGTCCACCCTGCTGGTCATCCTGGTGGCGCTGCTGTCCTTCACCACGCCGGGAGTCAAGCCGGCCTACACGTGGGGGGTGACCCTGGGGCTGGTCCTGTCGCTCGGCGGCGACGTGGCGCTCATGTTCAAGGCCAACCGCTGGTTCATGATCGGGCTGGTGTCCTTCCTGTTGGCCCAGATCGTCTATTCCATCGTCTTTACCGTGCCCAACGGCTTTCACCTACAAGACCTGGTCACGGCGGCGGTCCTGTTGGTCCTGGCCGCGCTGATCTACCTTTACCTCAAGCCCGGCCTGGGCAAGATGCAGGGCCCGGTGATCTTTTACATCCTCGCCATCTGCTTCATGGTCAACCGGGCTGTTTCGACCTTTTTCGGAACCTTTTTCAGCACCACCCAGGCCTGGCTGATCGCCGTGGGCGCGATCCTGTTCTGGGTGTCAGACCTGCTACTGGCGATCAACCGCTTCCGCCGCCCGTTCAGATTGGAACGGCTTGGCCTGTACCTGTACTACGGCGGCCAATTGCTGATCGCGCTCAGCCCGTCCTACTTTGTGTAGGGGACAACTGTCCAAAGATCAAGCCGGTTTGCCCGTTTGCAAGTCTGCGCATTCGCAAATCTGCCGAATCTTGCCCCACGCTCGACGCGGATTACACCAGGAGTGGTTAGGTCCGACGCCCCTTGTAGCGAAACTGGTCTTCAAAGAGCTTTCGGACAGTGTCGAGGGTGTCGGCCTCGCGGGCCGGCTTGTCGTCGCGGATGCGGACGATCCGGGCAAAGCGCAGCGCCAGGCCAGAACGGTAGCGTGGGCTCTTTTGCACCTCTCCGACCAGTACCTCGACGACCACCTTGGGCTGGACATAAACCACGCTCCGCTTGCGGCTCACCTCCAAGGCCAGCAGCCGCCGGGTCATCGCCTCGAACTCGGCGTCGGTCAGGCCTTTGAACGTCTTGCCTATCACCTCCAGGTCGCCGGTGGCCGGATCGCGCGCCGCCAGGTGATAGTTCGACAGCCAGCCGTGCCGCCGGCCGTAGCCCCACTCGGCGGCGACGATGACCAGGTCGAGGCTGAACACGTGCTTGAGCTTGAGCCAGCCCTTGCCCCGCATCCCTGGTGTATAGCGGCTGTCCAATTGCTTGGCCATCACCCCTTCGTGACCGGCCTGGTGGGCTTGCTGGGCAAAGGCCAGCCCTTCTTCGACTGTGGCCGGCAGCGAGCGGCGGACCAGGCTGAGCCCGGCCGGCCGGTCGGGGGAGCCGTGCCCGGCTGCGCGCTCTAACGCCTGCCAGCGCGCGGTGTACGGCTCGTCGATCAGCGACCGGCCGTCGAGGTACAGCAGGTCGAACAGGTAGAGCCGCAGCGGGATCTCGGCGACCATCGCCGCGATGTCGCGCACGCGGCGGAAGCGACGCATGAGGTCTTGGAATGGCAGGGGACGCCCCTCGGCGTCGACGGCTACTGCCTCGCCGTCGAGCACAGCGCTCTTGGCCTGCATGCCCTGGCGGACCATCGCCGCCACGTCGGGCAGGCTGGCGGTCACGTCCTGGAGCTGGCGGGAGTAGATGCGCACCTGGGAGCCATCTGCGTGGATCTGCACCCGGGCGCCGTCCAGTTTGTATTCGAGGGCCAACTGCCCCTCGTGCCGGGCAAAAGCTTCGCTCATCTCCTCGGCAGCAGCGGCCAGCATCGGCTTGAGCGGGCGGAAGAGCTTGATGCTCGCCGCCCGCAGAGCGGCCTCGCCTTGGGTCAGGGCAACGTAGGCCACTTCGCCCAGGTCGCCCCATAGCTGGTTGGCCCGCATCACCACTGCCGCGGGTATCCCGGCGGCCCGGGCGATCCCCTCCAGCATCATCCCCTCGCCAGCCCCATGGCGCATCTCGCCAAGGACGTTTTTGACGATCGTCTTGGCTTCGGCCGGGCCGGCGCGCTGGAGGAGGCCACGCAGCAGCCCCTCTTTTTGCGATCGGGAACCGCTGCCGGACGCTGCGGCGATCTGCTGGAAGGTCTGGTATACCTCCTGCAAGGTCAGCGGGGGTGGAATGGGAGGCGACCGGCGAGCGCGCTCGAGCAAGAGCTGGATCGCCTGGCCGCCGTCCACCGCCTGGGCATAGATCGCCTCCTGGTCGGCCGGCGTCGCGGCGACCAGGCTGTTCACCACGTCGCTGACCGTCTGCCAGCTTACATTCAACGCCCGCTCGTCCCATTCGGCAAAGACCTGGCCGACTACAAGCCGCACTGCGGCCGGGACCTCCTCCGGGTCCAGACGCTCTAGAAAATCGGCCAGCAGGCTTGCCAATTCCAGCCGCTTGCTGGTCTGTTCCACGCGGCTGAGCAGTCGGGCGAGGTCGGCCAGGGGAGTGGCGGGCATGGCGCTACCGCTCTGCGCGCTGCTTCACCGGCAGGCGCACGTGGAAGGTGCTGCCCGGGCAGGTTTTCTCGTCCCGGCCGGGGCTTTCCACCCAGATCCGGCCGCCGTGGGCTTCGACGATGCCCTTGGCAATGGCCAAGCCCAGGCCCGGCCCGGCCCCCTTGAACCTGGTCTCGCCGGTGCTGTGCAGCAGTGGGTTCTCGACCCGGTAGAATTTGTCAAAGATCAGGTCCCGTTCTTCGGGATCTACGCCGATGCCGGTGTCGGCGATTGCCAGCTCGACGCATTCCTGGCCGGGCAGCGGCGAGGCGCGCCGTCCGGAGACGGTGATCTGGCCGCCATCTGGCGTAAACTTGATCGCGTTGCTCAGCAGGGCGACCAACGCCTGCTCCACGCGGACGCTGTCGGCCTGGACGTAGGGCAGGCCGGACAGATCGTTGACAATCAGCTTGATCTGGCGCTGCTCGGCGATCGGCATGATCGATGCTGTGGCGTTTTTCACGGCGACGCCCATCGGCAGGGTTATCGGCTGGAGGATCAAAGAGCCGGTCTCGATGAGTGACATATCGACCATGGCGTCGATGACCCGTTTGAGGCGCCTGGCGCCACGGGCAATGCCCTGCACGAACTCGTGCACTGCCTGCGAATCGCTGAGATCCCCGGCTTTCAGGCTGGACAAGGCGTCGGAATAGCCATAGATCTGGCTCAGCGGCGTCCGCAGTTCGTGGGCAGCAATGGCCACAAAGTCGGTCTTGGTCTGGTCCAGGTGTTCCAGTTGGCGGTTCGTCTCGTCGAGCTGGTCGCCCAACTGGTGGAGGTCCCCCTGCACCCGGCGGAGATCGTCCATGAGGCGGGCGTTGTCCAGAGCCGTGCCGGTCTGCCCTGCCAGGATCAGCAGCGTTTCCCTGTCTTGGTCGGTATAAGGTCGTCCGTCGGCCTTGGGACCCAAGGCCAGGATGGCTATCAGCTTGCTGGCCAGCAAGACCGGCACGTACAGATCCACCTTCAGATCGCGCAGCCACTGCCGTTCGTCGCTTGGGATTGCCTGGAACCAGGCGAGCATATCCAGGTCATACTGGCTTAGGGGGTGGCTGGTTTTGTCGAAATGGGCCAGGAAACGGCTGTCGGCGGCGAACAGGTGGGCTGGGATGGCAGGGATGTTTCGCAAGCAAAGGGCCTTTAGCTCGATCTGGCAGCCGCTCTGTGGGGTTACCAGGATGAGGGCTGACCGCCGGATGCGGAAGGTCTGCTCCAGCCAATCAAGGGTCGTCTCGCCCAGCCGTCCTGGGTCCAGGATGAGGCTGATCTGCTGGCTGTGGGTGCGCAGCGCCCTCTGTAGGTCGCGGTCTGGCCCCAGGAGGACGCGGTCGAGCAGGCGGCGCACACTGGGGCCGGCGGCCACGGCTACTACAGCAGCCAGCATCAGGGCCGGGACGATTATCCAGGCATAGTCCAGCAGCCTGGCCCAGTCACCCCACAGGTAGCTGAACAGCGCTATGCTGCCGATCAGGACGGCGATGGCGCAAGAGCACAGCAGGACAAAGTGGGTGCCTTTGAGGGCCAGCCGCCGGATGTCGGGCAGCCGGTAGCGCAGCACGGCGATGGCGGCAATCACCAGGCCGGCCAGCCGTGCTGCCAGGCCGGCGTACACACCCGGCGAGCTTTGCAGCAGGATCAGTGCGTCGCCCACGATCAGGATCACGAGCACTGTCAGCAGGTAGCGGATCCGGTTGCGGTGTTGGGCGCCGATCGCCTGGCGCAAGGCAGCCACAGCCGTCCACCAGGCGATAATCGTGAACAGCAGCCAGCCCGCGATCAGGATCAGATTTGCCAGTTCCATCTGGCCGAGCTGCATCGACGAGAACGACAGGCTCAGGAAGGAAGGTGAGATATCCAAAGCCAGTCCCGCCAGGATGAACAGCAGGGCAATGGCCGGGCGCAAGGCCCAATGGCGGGGAAGGCGCTGCACAAAGGCGGAGGCGAATTCAGCGCCGACCAGGGCCAGGATCACCAGGCCGATTTGAGCCGTCCGCTGCCAGATAAAGGCCCACCACGAGCCGGAGGTCAGGATCGCCAGCAGCCCCAATGCCAGGGTCCAGGCCGCTGCCAGCACCCCTGCAATTTGCAGCAGGCGGCGTGTCCTCTCTTGGCCTCCCTGGGAGCGCAGGATCACTACCAGTGCCAGCGCGTAACCAAGCAGCAGGCCGGCATAGATCTCAATGTCGATCATTGACCACATGGCTAACCCCCGACTCGCCAGTTGATTGGATTATACCCTGCCGTAAGCACTGAATGCGCATTGTACCACATTATCTGGCGCAACGCGAAACAGGGCAATGAACATGCGGTTCCCGGCAGGCCTTTGACTTTATCTGCGTTGCATGCTAAAATCGGCGCACAACCTGAATCCGAGGAGTCTTGATGTCTACGCTACTGGTCAAGAACGCAGCGCTACTGGCCACTATGGACGATGTCAGGCGGCGCATTCCCGGCGGCGGGGTGTATGCCGTGGATAATGTTATCCGCCAGGTCGGACCGACGCCGGTCCTGCCACCGGCTGCCGACCGGGTCATTGACGCCGCCGGCATGGTGGTTCTGCCGGGGCTGGTCAACACCCACCACCACCTGTACCAGAGCCTGACCCGGGCCCTGCCGGCTGCCCAGGACGCCAAGCTGTTCGACTGGCTCACCACCCTGTACCGCGTGTGGGCCGGGTTGACCGGCGAGGCAGTCTATGTCAGCGCCCTGGTCGCCCTCAGCGAGCTGCTGCTGTCAGGCTGCACCACCGTCGCCGACCACCTCTACCTCTATCCCAACGACAGCCGTATCGACGACGAGATCCGCGCTGCCCGCGAGCTGGGGGTGCGTTTTCATCCCAGCCGGGGCAGCATGTCGCTGGGCCGGTCGAAAGGCGGCCTGCCCCCCGATTCTGTCGTCGAGGACGAGGCCGGCATCCTGGCCGACTGCGCCCGGGTCGTCGAGCAGTATCACGATCCGGCGCCCTATGCCATGTGCCGCATAACCATCGCCCCCTGCTCGCCCTTTTCGGTCACGCCCGACCTGATGCGCGAATCGGTCCGTTTTGCCCGCGACCGGCGGCTGCGGCTCCACACCCACGTCGCCGAGACGCTGGACGAGGAGCGCTTTTGCCAGCAAAAGTTCGGCATGCGGCCGGTCGACTATATGCGCGAGCTGGGGTGGGTGGGGGACGACGTGTGGTGGGCGCACTGCGTCCACCTGTCCGACGCCGAAATCACCTTGATGGCCAACACCGGCACCGGCATAGCCCACTGCCCCAGCTCTAACATGCGCCTGGGATCGGGCATCGCCCGCATCCGGGCTATGCTCGACGCCGGGGTGAGGGTCGGCCTGGCGGTGGATGGTAGCGCCAGCAACGACAGCGGCCACCTCCTGGCCGAGGCACGGCAGGCGATGCTCTTGCAGCGGGTAGCTTTGGGCGCGTCGGCCTTGACCGCCGAGGAGGCGCTGTGGATCGGCACTCGGGGCGGAGCGTCCGTCCTGGGCCGCGACGACATCGGCGCGCTGGCGCCCGGCATGGCCGCCGATTTCATCGGCGTCCGTCTCGACCGCCTCGCCTTTGCCGGCGCCCAGGCCGATCCGCTGGCTGCCCTTCTCTTTTGCACCCCGCCGACCGTCGATCTGTCGGTCATCAACGGCCGGGTGGTGGTGGAAAATGGCCAGGTGCCAGGAGTGGACCTGCAGGCCATCGTAACGCGACATAATGAGATCTCTCAGCAGCTCGCCGGACGCCCGGCCGGCTAGATCTGTCGAGCAATTTGGTGCGCAGTACACAGTTGTATGGTATCATGCACGCCAAGCTGTTGCGGGGATGTCCGGCTTGCATGAAAAGGGGGCAATGTCGTGTACTTGACCGCTGCCGCTGTTAGCTATTTGACGCAGTTCATCCTGGCTGCCCTGATCAGTGGGTATTTGATTCTGATCGCCAGCCGCAGGCCGGACCGGCCCCAGCATACCATTCTGCTCGCTGCCTTTTTTACCGCCATCACCGTCTTTATCGCCCTTCTCTTTCTGGAGGCGGGTTTCCTGCCCACCCAGCGGCTGTACGCCGTCTACCTGGAGAACACGGCGCTGGGCATCGCCCTGGTGTTCCTGATCCAGTTCGCCTACCGTTTTCCCCACCTGCCGGCCAGCCAGCGCTGGGAAGCGCTCCTGGCGTTGGTTGCCAGCGGCCTGTACACTGCCTGGGAAGCCTCCTTTGCCGTGAACCGCTTCATAGAGCTTGGCGGCGGCCAGGTGCTTTTTCGCGTCGAGATCGCCGACCTGGGACCGGCGTTGTTGCTGATCTGGGTGCCCGTGGTCCTGGTACGGCGGGTGGTATATCTATCCCGCGCGGCACAGGCTTCCTCTGAGGGAGCGGCGCCGGGCCGCACGGGATCGCCTGTGCGTCACCTATGGCGTCCCCAAGGCCGCCCGGCCCGCGCCGCGCGGGCTTTTGCTGCGATCTATTTGTTCGTGGCTGGCCTGGGCTTGGTCAACATCCTGCTGACCTTTTATTTCGTCTCAAGAGCGACCTACAGCGGGCTTTTGTCGCTTGGCATCCTGCTAGCCCTGCTTGCCTTTGCGATCTCTTATCTGAATTATCTGCCCGAGACGACCTCCTTCATGGTCAAGCTGGTCGGTGGGGCGCTGACGGCCATGCTGGCTGTGCTGGGCGCTGTGGTCTGGGTGATCAGCCCGTCCTTCGCAGCGCATTTTCATCCTGTTTTGCCCGAGCAGCGCACCTTGCGCTTCACGCCCAATGCCGCTGGC
The DNA here is from genome assembly GCA_016926595.1 of Anaerolineae bacterium. The sequence goes on along the minus strand of JAFGOG010000431.1, from coordinate 1,615 downwards.
GGCTATGACGTGGCAGAGGCGCCCTATGCCTTTGTTACCAGCTTGGGGGATAACCTGGGGCTGACCGACGACCGGGCCCGCTCGAGTGTAGGCCTGGATTTCGTTTTTCCCTATTATGGCCAGACCTACTCCCGGGTCTTTGTCGTCGACGACGGCACCATTGCCATGGGCCGCCCCCAGTTTACTCAGAACTACCAGTATCGCTACGGCGGCGGAGTGCCACTTATCAGCGCTCTTTTGGTCGACCTCTACCCCGAGATCAGCCCCGGCGGGGTCTTTGCCCGGCAGGAGTCAGACCGCCTCGTCATCACCTGGCAGAAGCTGCCGGGCTTTTTCCGGCATGACGAGGTGTACACCTTCCAGGCAGTCCTGTACCGCGACGGCGCGTTCGACATCACCCACGAGAGCTTGCCGCAACAGATCGCATACTTTTCCAACGACGAACCGCTTGCCGCCCCCTGGCTGGTGGGCGCGCTGCCCGAGGCCGGTTCCGGTCAGCCCGGGTTGACGGGCGTGAGGCCGCGGCAGATCTCACTGGCCGCTCTGCCTGTGCGCGGCGGGCCGGAGGGCCTGGTTCAGGACTATAACCTCGAATTGCGGCGCTACCTTCACGGGCTGTTTCTTCCCCTGGCTGTGCTGATCGTAACTGCAACCTTCCTGAGCTTGATCGTCTTTCCCTATCTGTTTCGCGCCAATCTTGTGCGGCCGTTGGAAGCCCTGTTGGCTGGCGTGCGGCAGATGAATGCGGGGCGGTACGGTGTGAGTGTGGAGGTGTATTACCCGGACGAAATCGGCTTTGTCACCCAGGCCTTTAACGTCATGTCGGCGGAGCTGGGCGACCTGATTCGAAACCTGGAGGCCCGTGTGGCCCAGCGGACAGACGATCTGCAGCAGGCCAATGCCCAGTTGGCCCAAGAGGTCGCCGAGCTGGATGCCTTTTCCCATACTGTGGCCCACGACCTGAAATCCTCGCTGACGATCCTGACCACCGGCACCGGGCTGTTGGTTGAGCAGGCAGCAGCAATGAGCCCTGAGGAGATACAGACCGTATCGCGCCTGGCCTCCGACGGCGCCTGGAAGGCGATCGGGGTTGTCGACAGCCTGCTGCTGCTGGCCCGCGCTCGGAAGACGCGGCCAGAGATCGAACCACTGTCCATGGCCTCCATTGTCCAGGAAGCGCAGTACCGGCTGGCCGAGATGATCGAGAGCAGCCAGGCCCAGGTCGTGGCTGTCGACATGGCATCCTGGCCGGTCGCGCTCGGCTATGAGCCCTGGGTGAGACAGGTGTGGATGAACTATTTGAGCAACGCTATCAAGTATGGCGGCAGCCCGCCGCACATCGAGCTGGGGGCGCGGCGGGAGCCGGACGGACAGGTCCGCTTTTGGGTGCACAACAACGGCCGTAGCCTTGGTCCGGCCGAGCAGGCCCGCCTGTTCACTCCTTTTGAGCGGCTGGGCCAGGTGGAGATCGCAGGCCATGGGCTGGGGCTGACCATCGTCAAGCGCATCGTGGAAACGCAGGGCGGCCGAGTGGGCGTTGAGAGTGAGCCGGGCCAGGGTAGCAGTTTCTATTTCACTCTGCCCGCCGCGCCAGCCAGCGGGGTCGCCGAACAAG
>JAFGOG010000430.1 GCA_016926595.1 Anaerolineae bacterium | reverse complement strand
GCGCGCCTTTTCCTCCGGCGCGTTGTCGATGCTTTCAAAGGCGCGAAAATCGGCCCAGCCCTTCATGGCCAGCACCTTGGTGATGGCTGCGGTCAGGGTCGTCTTGCCATGGTCGATATGACCGATCGTCCCCACGTTGACGTGAGGCTTTGTGCGCTCGAATTTTGCCTTACCCATACCTACTACTCCTACTTGTCGTTCAGAACTCTTCCGGGATCGGTGTCCCAACACCAGCTTTCAGCCATAGATCCCTCGATTGCAGCCCCAATCCCGGACCAAGTCCTGACCGGTTGAGGCCAGGATAGGCTGGGTGTGGTGCGCAAAACCGTGCTATTCTAATGCCAAAGCTAGTTCTTGGCAAATTCGCAGACCGCTGTTACCATCTCCCGCCCATCAATATCCGTTCCAAGACTTCGGGCGGCACCTGTTCATAGTGATCGAATTCCATGGTAAAGGTGCCCCGCCCTTGGGTCATGGAACGCAGGTCGGTGGCATAGCCGAACATCGCGGCCAAGGGCGCAAACCCCCGGATGGCTTGCATCCCAATGCCACGTGACTGCAACCCCTCCACCTGCCCCTTGCGAGCGCTCAAGTCCCCGATGATGGCGCCGCTGAACTCTTCGGGTGCTACGGCCTCCACTTTCATGACCGGCTCCAACAGCACCGGGCCGGCCCGTTCTGCGCCATCGCGCAAGGCCATCGAGGCTGCAACCTTGAACGCTGTTTCACTGGCTTCCTCTTCGTCAAAGGTCGCGTCAACCATTGTCACCCGTAGATCTACCAGGGTGTAACCGGCCAGGATACCGCTTTCCAAGGCCTCGCGCACCCCGCTCTCGATGATCGGCACAAGCTTTTGAGGAAGGGTATCTTCTCTCGTTTTGTTAATGAATTCAAACCCAGAACCAGGCGGCAGCGGTTCCAAGTCCAGGACTACCCTGCCGTACTCGGCATGGTCCCGGCCCCCGGGGCCAGAATGACGCGCAAACTCCCCAACGCTCTGAACTGGCTTGGTGATCGTCTCACGGTAAGCCACCTGCGGCTTGCCGATGTTGGCCATGACCCGGAATTCGCGCACCATGCGGTCCACGAGAACCTCGAGGTGCAGCTCGCCCATGCCCGATATGAGCAGTTGGCCGGTGTTTTCGTCGGTCCGCACGGCAAAAGTGGGATCTTCCTCGGCCAGTCGCCGCAAGGCTTCGTTCATCTTGTCCTGGTCGGCCTGGGTCCTAGGCTCGATGGCCACTGCGATGACAGGTTCCGGAAACTTGATCGACTCGAGCACCACCTGCTGCGTGAAATCACACAGCGTTTCGCCGGTAAAAGTGTCCTTCAAGCCCAGGGCTGCCGCGATGTCACCGGCCTCGACAGTTTCCACTTCTTCGCGCCGATTGGCATACATCCGCAAGAGTCTGGTCGTTCGCTCTTTTCGGCCCTTGACCGAGTTCAAGACCGCACTGCCCAGCTTTAGCCGTCCGGAATATACTCGCAGGTAGACCAAACGACCGACGTACGGATCTGCGACCACCTTAAAGGCCAGGGCGGCAAATGGCTCTGATTCACTGGGCCGGCACAACCGCTCTTTGCCTGTGTTGGGGTCCACGCCGACCATGGGCGGCACTTCCAACGGCGACGGCAAGTAATCGACCACCGCGTCGAGAACCGGCTGCACACCCTTGTTGCGAAGCGCCGCGCCGCACAGCACCGGCACTGCCTGCCCCTGCAAAGTGGCGGTTCGCAGCGCTTGCCTCAATTCGTCGACAGAGATCTCCTCGCCCTCCAGGTACTTCTCCATGATCTGGTCGTCGCATTCGGCCATCCGTTCAAGGAGAGACTCTCTCTGTTCCATGACCTCGGGTATGAGGTCGTCAGGAATAGCCCTGGTGTTCTGGACAGTTCCCAAGTCGTCGGTATAGATGACCGCTTGCATTGTCAGCAGATCCACGAATCCGCGAAACGTATCTTCGCTGCCAATCGGGAACTGGATTGGCACAGGATTGGCCGCCAACTGCTCGCGGATCGTCCGGATCGTGTTCCAAAAGTCAGCTCCCAAGCGGTCCATTTTGTTAATGAAACAGATCCGTGGCACTCCATACCGATCGGCCTGACGCCAGACCGTCTCCGATTGAGGTTCTACCCCAGCCACGGCATCAAAAACCACCACTCCGCCATCCAGGACGCGCAGACTGCGTTGCACCTCGGCAGTGAAATCAATGTGTCCCGGTGTATCGACAATGTTAATTTGGTAATCGCGCCAGAAACAGGTGACGGCCGCGGCCGTGATTGTGATACCGCGCTCGCGCTCCTGCTCCATCCAGTCGGTTACGGTTGTCCCGTCGTCGACATTTCCCAATCGATGCGTCCGGCCGGTATAGAAAAGGATCCGCTCTGTCGTGGTCGTCTTGCCCGCATCGATATGAGCAATGATTCCGATGTTACGCGTACGATCGAGAGGGCGCAGCCTGGACATGGGCAACCGTCAAATCTGCAAATGACCAAACCGGTGGACGATCAGTTTACCTGCTTGTTCATTTGCGCGCGTGGAACGGCTCATCCAGCCTACCAGCGGTAATGAGCGAATGCCCGGTTTGCCTCTGCCATCTTGTGGGTGTCTTCACGACGTTTGATCGTCTGGCCAGTGTTCTGGGCGGCATCCATCAGTTCGTTCGCCAGCTTTTCGGCCATGCTCTTACCGGGTCGCTTGCGCGCGGTCTGGATCAGCCAACGCATGGCCAGAGACATCCGCCGGTCACTAGGGATCTCTACGGGTACCTGGTAGGTCGCTCCCCCGACACGCCGAGGCCGGACCTCGAGGATAGGGGTGGCATTCCTGAGCGCTTGCTCAAAGATCTCGATGCCGGGTCGTTTCAGGCGCGATTCGGCGATCGCCAGAGAATCGTAAAGGATGTTGGCGGCGGTGCTCCTTTTGCCGCTCAACATCAGCTTGTTGATGAATTGCGCGACAGTTACGCTGCTATACCTAATATCGGGCGCTATCTCACGTTTGGGTGGACGATTTCGTCTAGGCATCTCTTACCCCTCTAGATCTGTCTATTTCGCCTTGGCTGCTGCCGCCGCCTTGGCTTTGGGTGCCTTGGCTCCATACTTGGACCGGCCTCGCTTCCGATTCTCTACGCCGCCAGTGTCCAAGGTGCCGCGGACGATGTGATAGCGCACGCCAGGAAGGTCCTTCACACGCCCACCACGCACCAGGACGACCGAGTGCTCCTGCAAGCTATGTCCTTCACCCGGGATATAGGCGGTCACTTCGATCCCGTTTGCCAACCGCACGCGGGCGATCTTGCGCAGAGCCGAGTTCGGTTTTTTGGGTGTCATGGTGCGAACGATGGTACACACGCCTCGCTTCTGGGGATTGCCCTCCCGCCGTCGCTTTGTCTGGCCCTTGAGGGCATTATAGGTGAAACGCAGAGCGGGCGCTTTTTCTTTTCTATAGGTGGGCTTGCGGCCCTTTTTCACCAGTTGATTGATCGTCGGCAATTGGTCCCTTCCTTTCGTATCATTTGCTATCTGTCAGCTTCAAGCCTTGAGCATTCGGTGATACACCGCTCTCTGCCGGGTTTGCGTCGTCGGCTGCTCGCCGTTGGCTGATTGTTGAGATCTGACAACCGGCATACAGAGGCCACCGCTAGATACCGCGATGGCCTTTAGATACCACCGTGCCGGCTTGACTGCTACACCGCCAATCCCTTGACGGCGAGCTGCCGAGCCCAAGTCGGAATCACGAACTACAAATCTAGCACAAATCAGGCCAACTGTCAAATTACCTTTTGGCTTGTGCTTTTGTTCCCCGCTCGAACAGCCGCGCCAGCTCGTCCCGGGCGAATGCGGGAAACGGCACGACGCCGCTGGCTGTCATGGCATAGACCAGCGGCGGGCCGTCGAGCACCTGGCCAATGACCGTTGCGCCAATGCCGGCGACCTCGAGCGCCTCGACCATCTGCCTTGCATCCACCGGCGACGCGGTCACCAGCAATGCGCCCGAACCAAGCAGACCCAAGGGGTCGAGATCCAACGCCTGGCAGAAGGCGACCGTCTCCGGAAATCGGTACACCTTAGCCAAATCCACCACGATCCCGTGACCAGACGCCTGTGCCAGCTCCCCAAGTCCGGTCGCCAGTCCGCCTTCCGTCGGGTCGTGCATCGCATGTGGCTGGCCGGCTTGCCGTACGATCTCGGCATCGCGCACCACGCTGATCCCAGGCTCGTGCAGGAACCGCCGGCCGCGCGCTACTACTTCCTGCCCCACTTGATCCGCCAGCCATCCACCCATCTCCCGGGCCAGTACAGCCGTCCCCTCGATAGCGATACCCTTTGTCAGCACTATTTCATCACCGGGCTGCGCCCCTGCGGTCTGAACCAGGTCTGCCTTTTCCACTTCGCCAAGCATCACCCCCACTGCCAGCGGCCGCTCCACTCCGGCGGTGATCTCGGTGTGGCCCCCGCACAACACCACGCTGAGAGCCTGGCATGCCTGGTCAACCTGTTCAAAGATCCGATCGACCAGCTCCCAGTCGGTCTGCCCTTCCGGCAGCAGTAACGTCAGCAGAAACCAACGGGGCGTCGCACCCATGGTCGCGATGTCATTGGCGTTTATGGACACCACGTACCAGCCGATCTCGTCTGTGGCAAATGTGATCGGATCTGACTTGACCACCAGGTAGCGCTCGCCCAGGTCAAGCACCGCCGCATCTTCGCCAACCCGCGGCCCTACCACCAGCCGCGCATCATGGCCGCCATAGCGGGCTAACAATCTCTGCAGCAGCTCAGCCGGCAGCTTGCCGACCGGCATGATCTCAGCGGGCACCATCCATCCTGTGAAACAATAAGGTCGGGCGTTTGCACGCTCCACAAGACTCAGAGGCCAAGCCCAACCAACGTTAGCGCTGGATCTACACAGGGAGAGGGCCTCCCCTGGCGAGGAGGCCCTCCGCTGTTTGCGCCGTAGCTTACCCGAGAAGGCGAGGTGATGCTACGGCGCTCGGCGTACTACTATGGTCCATTAGCATCACCTCCTATCGTTATGATAGCTTGGTATGATCGCATAGTGCCAGTTCTATGCGTCACCTATTATCGCACAAGATGCCAATCTTGTCAAAGTGAGAGGTCTGTGGTAAAGTGTAGGCATGGAGCCTGTCCAATGCCCAAAGAGACCATATTGATCGTCGACGACAATCGAGAAATCGTCGCCGCTCTGTCGGATGTGCTCAAGTCCAAGGGGTATGTAGCTCTTACTGCCTATGATGGAGCCAAAGGCCTTGAATTGGCCATGGCCCAATCGCCCGATCTGATCCTGCTCGACTGGAACTTGCCTGAGCTTTCTGGGATGCAGGTCCTCCAGGCCCTCCGGGACCAAGGCTATCAGGCGCCTGTCATCCTTATGACTGTCTACGGTTCCGAGATCATTGCCGTCCAGGCCTTCAAGTTGGGCATCCGTGACTATATCCGCAAGCCGGTGCGGATGCCCGAGACCTTGGAGGCGGTCGAAAAAGCCCTGGCCGAAGACCGTCTGCGGCGTGAGAAGGAGCGGATTTCCAAAGAGCTGGCCGATACCAACCGCCGGCTAGAGCAGCAACTGCTCGAGATCACTACGTTACACGCCATCGCGAGATCGATCACTGCTGTTCTGGACCTGGAACAGGTCTTGGCTCGTGTCGTTGGGGCGGCCTGCTACTTTGCCACTGCCCAGGAAGGCGTTCTCTTCCTCTTGGACCAGGAGAACGACACCTTGAGCCTGCGCGCCTATCATGGTCAGGATCGCAGCCGCACCACCGATTTTCGCCTGAGGTATAGCACCAGCCCTCTCCGCCAGGCGGTTGAGACCGGGGCGCCCTTGTTGCTGAACAGCAATACCCCTGGTTACTCGATCAAGCTCAAGACCGATTACCTGGTTCGCTCTCTTCTCTTTGTTCCCCTCAAGATCAAAGACAGGCCGATCGGCGTGCTCGGCGTGACCGACAAGCTGGGCGGACAACTGTTCGGCCCGGACGAGGTGCGTTTGCTGACCGCTCTGGCCGACTATGCGGCCATTGCCATCGAGAACGCCCGCCTCAACGAGTCTGAAAAGGAGCTGGCCCGAACCGAAACTGTCAAGCGCATGATCGTGACCTTGTCCCACTATATCATGAACCCACTGACGGCGATTAGCTTGAGCACCTACGAGCTATTGGCCAAGCACGATCAGGGGATCATGACCTCCAACAGTCCTGGGGTCAGGCGCTGCCTGCAATTGATCGAGATGAACGTCAAAGAGATCGTCGCCGTCATGGGCATCTTGCAGAAACTGGTCTCACCCAAGAGTGTGGTCTATGTGGGCGACATCGAGATGATCGACATCGAGGACGAGGTCAAGCGCCGCGTCGCCAAGATACAGGCCGATTATGGCTTTCCCCACGCTGGCGAAGAGGAGGATCTCGGCGACATCCAGGCAGACGGCGACGTCCCTTCTACCGTGCCGGATAACCAGTAATCTCCCGAATCCCTTCATACAGCGGTTTCAAGCGGCCGTATATCCGTCTATAAACGCACTGGTATAGGCCGTCGTAGATCTCGCGGGTCTTGGGATCGGGCTCAAACCGGGAGCCAAGGCGGGTCATCTCGCGCACGGCGGTGTCGAGATCGGGATGGAGCCGGAGGCCGGCTGCGGCGGCGATAGCAGCACCCAGGGCAGAGGTTTCATACAGGTGGGCGCGAGCTGTGGGTAGCCCAAAGACGTCAGCGGTGAGCTGCATGGCAGCGTCGCTCTGGGAACCGCCCCCAGACACCCTCAATGCAGTGATTGGCACCTTGGTGCGCTTTTCGGTGCGTTCTTTGCCCTCGCGCAGCGCATAGGCCACACCCTCCAGGATAGCGCGATAGAAATGCGCCCGGGTGTGTACGTCGCCAAAACCGATTACTGCACCTTTGGCTTCTGGCCCTGGCACCTTGAGTCCGGGCGACCAGTAAGGCTGCAAGATCAAGCCCATCGAGCCAGGCGGAGCTTGGTTAACCAGTTCGTCAAGGAAGGCCTCTGGCTCAACCCCCCGGTCGTCGGCGAGCCGTTGCTCATAGTGGCCGAATTCCTGTTTGAACCAACTGACCATCCAGTAACCACGATAGACCGAGATCTCCAGGCTGTAGGCGCCTGGCACTGCCGCCGGGTAGGGTGGGATGAGGGGGATTACTTCGATGTAGCGGCGGTGGGTGGTATTGATCGTGGCTGTGGTGCCATAGCTCAAGCAGCCGATGCTTGGCTCCAGGCAACCACTGCCGATCACCTCGCATGCTTTGTCCGCGGCGGCGGCGATGAGCGGCAGGCCGGCCGGGATGCCGGTCGTCTCGGCAGCTTCGGGCGTGATCTCACCCAGGATGCTGGCCGGCGGCACAAGGTCGGGTAGCAGCGCTGGATCCATCGGCAGAGCTTGCCACTTCCAATCGCTGGACGAAGCCCAGGTTAGTTTCTTATAGTCGAATGGCACATACCCTACCTGGCATCCTGCAGAATCGACGAATCGTCCGGTCAGCCGGTAGGTGAGGTAGCCGGAGAGCAAGAGGTACTTGTGGGTGCGCTCCCAGATGTCGGGCTGGTGGGTCCGGATCCAGTTCGCCTCAGCTTCCGCTTGCAGATAGGCCGCCGTTTCGGTCATGCCCGCCAGCCGAAACGCCAGGCCCCACCAGCCGCCGACCGGCTTGAGCCCGGTTGTGCGACGCTGATCGAGCCAAAGAATGGCTGGGCGCAGTGGGCGCCCCTGCCGATCCACGTTGATCACCGTCGCCCGCTGGGTGGTGAGCGCCACCCCGGCTATGCTCTCTTTGGCATTTGGGTTTTGCTGCCAGAGTTGCTGGCAAGCCTGGCCCAGGCATTCCCAGTAGTATTCGGGCTGCTGTTCGGCCCAGCCGGGCTGATCGGAAACGTAGGGCTCCATGGGTACCCGCGCCTTGGCGATGGGGTTGCCGCGCAGGTCGAACAGGAGCGCCCGGGCGCTCTGTGTGCCGACGTCGATCGCTAGAATCTGTTCCCTGGACATGTTCGCTCAATCGCTCCAGTACTTGTACTCGCCTGTCAGGACGGGGTAGACGGTGATGGCCGGCGTCTCGTAAAAATGGGCGGCGACAATGGCTCGGACTACGGCCTCCACCCGATCTCGGCGACAGATGGCCTCGATGCGATCTTGCTCCCCCGCGTGCTCCTGGCCGGCTGGCCCGGCTTGATGCCAAGCCTTGTCCAGAACCCGATAGTGACCTACGCAGCGGCTGACGTAGGTCACCCGGTCATAATGCCCATCCTCCACCGTCCCGGCTCCGGCGTCGCACATCGCGACGCGGACCGCCTCGGTACAAGCCGCTGGCACATAGACGGCAATCATCACATATTGGTCAGATCGCGCCATCCTACCACTCGTAGCGAACCGTATAAGTTACCACTACCTCACCGTCGGCCTCGACCGGTACCCGGAACTCGATCGTCTGGGCGTCCAGCTTTTCGTGCTTGAGGCTCTCTTCCAGGATCTCCCATTGACTCCAACGGAACATGTGCTCTGTCACGCGCACCTCGACCTTCTCATCCTTGTGGTTGCGCAGGGTGATCCTGTACGACTCTTCCATGAAACGCCTGCCGGTGTCGATCCGGAAATCGGTCTGCGCCCGCTCGCCGACAATGTCAAAAGCGTCGCCGATGTATAGCCGGATCTGCTCGTCTTTGGGGGTGTGGTCGATCGAGTCCTCGCCGATGAGGAGGGTGGAGCCATCTATGTCCTCCTTGAACACGCGGATCGTACCTTTGGGCAGCGGGACGCCCAACCCTTCCTTCTCACCATTTCTGAATTCGAGCATGACCTGCACTTTTTCGTTTGAGGTGGTGCCATAGCCGGGGTCCTGGACCGGTTCATAGCGCCCCCAGTAGCCGATCTGCGACCCGTCATAGACAAAGAACTTGAGCGCCGGGATGCCGCTGCCGGTTACGAATTCAATCTGCTTTGTCTGCTGGTCCTTGACCGTCACTGGGCGTTGGACTTCGTACAGGTGGTACTCGAAAAAGCTGCGCTCCTCCACTTGGGCAGCGGGCGCAGTCATAGCATCATAGGCTACCTTCGCCATTTCGGCATAGCCGTCGGTGGCCGCGCGGTGGATGTCGCCGGCGATCACTTTGAGCTTGGCGTCCTTGTAGCTGGCCCCACTCCGGTTGTCGAGGGTGATCCAGCCATTCAGGTCAAGCGATGCATCGTCGTCGGCCAGGACCGCGACGTAATTAGCGTACCAGTTGATGCCGCCGGTCAGATAGGTAACCTCCACATCCTGGGCCTCTCCCTGCGCCGACTCGACTTGCCAGACGAGCGTCGGCTTGGTGATCAGTCCCTCCGGCAGGGCAGGAAAGTCAAACTCTTTGATCTGGTTGACCTTGACAACCGTCACCTTGCCGTCGGCGGACTGCAAGATCGCGTCCTCCGTGGCGTTCAGCAGGGTGCCGGTGTACTTTTGCCCGTCCTCGGTCACCAGGCTGATCTCCTGGTCAACATACTTCTGTAGCAGCTTGGCCGAACCGACGACATCGTACTCATAATTCTGCTCCAGAACCACCGTCCCCTGCGGGTCGGTCAGGGAGCTAAAGTGGACGCTGGTGGGATCGATCATGGCCGCCACATCGGCAAAGCGCACTTCATTCAGCCCCTTGGTAAGGTCGAGGCTGCGGTGCTCTTTGACCAGCGCCAGGTTCTGGTTATACACCGCCAATTCCACCCCTTCCGCCTGGGCGACGGCCGCTGCCGATCCCTGCTCGATGCCTGACAACACCACGCACGCCACTGCCAGTAGTACAGCCAGACTCCAACTTGACGCTCTTTTCTCAAACATGGGATTCCCTCCTTGAAATTGGCCCTGTGGCCTACCTATAGAACGCACGAACCTTGGCACAGGTTCCACGATTGCGGGCGCAATACTCTTGTCTGCTGTTCATACTGGCTCCCTGGCGTTTTTCGCAAGAGGCATTTCGTGTTATAATTGGCGCATCGCCCCTGTCGCCAAATGGTCAAGGCAGCCCCGTGGTTGCCTTCCGAGGAGCCTGAGATGCAGGATAATCGTGATGTTCATAAAAGTCAAGCTGAGCTGATCGCCGAATTAGCCGCGCTGCGCGCCCGCCTGACAGAGATGGAAGCATGCGATGCCGAGCGCCAACGCATCCTGTCGGTCGAGGTCGAGAAAAAACTACGCTACCTGGAAACACTACAGCGGATCAACGCGACGTTGCGCAACACGCTTCCGCTCCAGGAGGTACTGGAGACGATCGTCCATGGCGCTGTTCAGGCCCTTGACTATATCGGAGCGCTGATTGTACTTCCTGACAACGCTGGCACGTCGCTGAGGGTCGGGGCGTCGGCGGGCGACCAGGATCTCGAGGCAGTATTCAGCGCGACCGGGGTTGCTCTGGAGGCGTTTCACCTGTCCCTGACGATCGAGGACAACCCACTAGTCCGCGCCTATAGGAGCGGCGAGCTGGAGACCTGGCTTGGCGCACCGGAACGGATTGTGTCGGGTGTCGAGCCTGAAATCAGTCCCGGGCTGGCCCTGCTCATCCAGGAGCTGACGGCCACCAAGCTGTCTGCCTGCATCCCACTGCCCACGGGCAGTGGCACTAGGGTTGCCAAGACGGTAGGGGTGCTGGCCGTCTTTTCTCCCCGAGACCGGCTGTCCGAGGAGGAGCAGGCGATGCTGCTTGGCCTGATTGATCAGGCTGGGCTGGCTGTCGAGGCAGCGCGCCGTCAAAAAGACGCCGTGCAGTTGCAGGCGTTCAACGAGAGCATCGTGCAGAGTATGACCGAGGGGATCGCCGTGCAGGATGCACAGGGGCACTTTATCTTTGTCAACCCGGCGATGGCAGCACTGCTGGGCTACACGCCTGACGAGCTGATTGGACAATACTGGACAGACCTGGTTCCACCCGACCAACAGCCGATTATCCATGCCGCCGACGAGCGCCGTGTTCGGGGTGAGTCTGATCACTATGAGGTTGAGTTACTGCGCCGGGATGGGACACGGTTGCCGGTCATGATCAGCGGCAGCCCTCGCTTTGACGCTGCGGGCCGTTTCTTGGGCACGCTGGCCGTCTTTGCCGACATTAGCGAGCGGGTACGAGCTGAGGCAGCGACAGTACGTCGAGCCCGGGAAATGGCAGCGCTGAATGAGACTTTTCTGAACATCAATTCCCAACTCCCGGGCGGCATCGAGTCCCTTCTTCAGCTCGTCGTCGAGCGGGCGGTGAACCTGCTGGGAGCTCGCATGGGCAGCCTCTACCTGCTGCGGCCGGCTGCCCAGGGGCGCCCGGCGCCTGTTATGGAGCTCGTCGTCAGTCACAATCTGCCCGGCGACTATATTGGCGTTACCCTCGGCCTTGGCGAGGGCCTGGCCGGCCGGGTGACACAAACCGGACAGCCGATGATGGTAGCCGACCATGCTCAATGGGAGGGCCGATCGGCGATGTTTGGGAGTGAGCCGTTCCGGCGCGTACTGGCCGTGCCCCTCAAAGTGCAGGACCAGGTCATGGGAGTCCTCGAGATCACCGACGACGAAAAGACCGGGTTGTTTGACGACGATGAAGTCCGGCTGGTCAGCTTGTTTGCCGACCAGGCAGCCATTGCCCTGGAGAATGCGCGGCTGATTGCCGAATCGCAGCGGCAGACTCACGAGCTGGCTGGCCTGTACGACACGGCCATTGCCACAACCAGCGCGCTCGAAACCGATCTGCTCCTGGCGCGCTTGTACGAACAAGTGCAGCGGCTCTTTAACCCGGACGCTGCCGTAGTCGGTTTGTACGATGCCGAGACCGACAACCTCCGATTGACATTGGCCATGGAAAATGGGCAGAACATATCCCAGATGTCCGGGGTGCGAATGTCCCTTGCCGGGAGTGATAGCGGGTTGATTGGGTGGGTCATCCGTTCCGGACAGCCGTTGTTGGTGGGCGATATCCAGCAAGACACTTTGCCTGTCCGCACGCGAACGCGTGGCCGGCCAATGCGCGCCTGGTTAGGCGTGCCCTTGATGGGCCGCGACCGGGTGATCGGAGCCATCTCTGTGCAATCAGTGCAGCCTCACGCCTATGACGACGATCACCGTCGCCTGTTGGAATCGCTGGCAAGCCAGGTTGCCATCGCCTTGGACAATGCCCGGCTGTACGAGGAAACTCAACAGAGGCTAAAAGAATTGCAGTTGTTGTTCGGCGCCAGTGCGGCGATCTCGAGCTCACTGGACATGGAACGGGTGCTGAACAACAGCGTGCAGCAACTGACAGCACTGCTCGGGGTCGAAGGATGTACCTTCTCCAAGTGGGATCGTGATCGGGATGTACTGGTCATTCAACTGGACTATCCCACTGATCAGGACCCTCCGGGCAGGATCTATCGCCTGGACGACTATCCTGCCTCGAGGCAGGTCTTGCAGCAACGCCAGCCGGTTGCCGTCCAGGTGGACGACCCCAAGGCCGATGCGAGCGAGGTCGCTTTGATGGTGGCGCACGGGGTGAGATCGTTGTTGATGGTCCCATTGGTAGTGCGCGATGAGGCAGTCGGCTTGTTGGAACTGATCGAATGCACCCGCAAGCACGAGTTCACAGCTACTGAGATCAGCGTTTGCCAGACGCTGGCCAACCAGATAGCAGCCGCGTTGGAGAATGCCCGGCTATTTGAGGCCGAGCGCAGACAACGTACACTAGCCGAGGCATTACGCCGGGCGACGGCGGCTGTCGGCAGCAGCCTCGAGCTCGAGCAGGTGTTGGATCAGATCCTGGATCAGGTGAGCATAGTGTTTGGCGCCGATGCGAACAGCATCATGCTCATCGAGGGCGAGCACACCCGCTTTGTGCGCTGGCAAGGCTATGACCGTCTCAGCACAGCAGGACGGACCTGGCCGATCTCTATGCCTGTGGCAGACACTCCCACTTTTTGCACGATGCGAGATAGCGGCAAGCCGTTGATTGTCCCGGATACGGCGGCCTATTCCGGTTGGGTGCGTTTCCCGGAAACAGCCTGGATACGCTCTCATGCAGGCGCGCCAATCCGGGTGCGGGGCGTAGTGGTCGGCTTTCTGCTAGCGAGCAGCGCCTCGCCTGGTTTCTTTGACTCATCTCACGCCGAGCCGTTACAGGCGTTTGCTAACTCAGCCAGCTTGGCCATCGAGCACGCCAGGCTGTATGAAGAGGCCGTCCGGCGCAACCGGGAACTGGCCCTGCTCAACCGGGTTGCAGCCGCTTCGGCAGCCAGCCACGACATCGAGCCGATCCTGGAAGTAGTTTGCCGCGAATTGCTCTCGGCTTTGGGCCTGGCCGGTGCAGGCGCCGCTCTGATCGACGAGGAAAAGGACCAGGCAGTCGTTGTGGTTGAGTGCTGGTCCCCTGACGCGAATCTATCTATCCCCAAAGTGGGCAAGGGCTTGCCCTTGACCCAAGGGTTGACCTTTCCCATAAAGGGGCATCGACCCGTAGAAGCCCTCATCGAGCGCCAAACCCCTGTGCTCCTGGAGGTGGAGGGTGACCTTGGCGATGAGAGCGACCACGGCGAATTACCCCCATCCCGCCCCTCTGACGCGGACGCGGATCTGTGGCAACATCTGACGCCCCTCCATGACCTGATGCGGCAGGCTGGAGTTGCTTCGCTGGCGATTTTGCCTCTCGTTGTAGAAGAGAAAACGGTTGGCGGTCTGGGGTTGTGTGTAACATCGTCGCAGGCGACCACCGGATCGGGTTCCCTGTCAGCCGAACAAGTGGATCTGGCTTGGCGGGTCGCTGGTCAGGTGTCGGGCGCGCTGGCCCGGGTGCGCCTGGCCAAGTCTCAGCAACACCTGACCATTGCCGTGGAGCAGTCTGCCGACAGCGTAATGATCACCGATACGCACGGAGCGATCCTATATGTCAACCCCGCCTTTGAGCGGATCACCGGTTACAGCCGCTCCGAAGTGATCAGCCGCAATCCGCGCCTGCTAAAAAGCGGAAAACAGGATCACGCTTTCTATCAACACCTGTGGCAAACCATTACTTCTGACCTGGTCTGGACCGGCCGGCTCATCAACCGCAAAAAAGATGGCAGCCTGTACACTGAGGATGCAACTATTAGCCCGGTGCACAACAAAGCCGGAGAGGTTGTCAGTTATGTGGCTGTCAAGCACGACGTCAGCCGCGAGGTACAACTGGAAGAGCAGTTCCGCCAATCGCAAAAGATGGAAGCCATGGGCCGGCTGGCCGGCGGGATCGCCCACGACTTTAACAACCTGTTGACGGTTATCCAGGTCAGCACTTGGTTGCTGCAGCGGCAGATCCGCCCCGAGGATCCGCGGTGGGAGTATGTGCAGCGGATCCAGGAAACGGTCGAGCGCGCCACCAACTTGATAAAGCAGCTCCTCAGTTTTAGCCGGCGGCAGATCATCGAGCCGCAGACCCTGAGCCTAAACCGTGTCGTCGGTGATCTGAGCCGGATGCTGCGGCGAATTATCGGCGAGGACATTGAACTGGCGACCAGTCTGGCTCCCGACTTGTGGCCGGTTCGGGTAGATCCGTCGCAGATGGAGCAGGTGATCATGAACCTGGCTATCAACGCCCGCGATGCGATGGCGAATGGGGGCACACTGACCCTTGAAACAGCCAACGTAGTGCTTGACGAAGCATACGCTGCCTACCACGTCGGCGCCCGGCCTGGCGAGCATGTCCTGCTGGCTATAAGCGACACAGGGGTAGGAATGGATGATGAGGTCAAAGCACACGTCTTTGAGCCGTTCTTCACCACAAAGGAAAGAGGGCAAGGGACCGGCTTGGGACTATCCACTGTCTTTGGCATTGTCAACCAGAACAACGGGTATATCTGGGTCTATAGCGAGGTTGGCAAGGGCACCACGTTCAAAATCTATTTCCCCCGCGCCGAAGCCGAGCCCCAAGAGCCGGTGCACGTGCTACCCCTAGTGGAAGAGGGCAAGGGTACGGAGACGATCCTTGTTGTCGAAGACGAAGCAGCCGTGCGAGAATTGATTGTGCGTGTCCTGGCGGCGCATGGCTACCAAGTGCTTGAAGCCAGGGATGGGCCAGATGCGCTGCAAGTCGGCGAGCAGCACGACGGCCCGATCGATCTCTTGCTTACCGATGTGATTATGCCGCACATGGACGGCGGAGAGCTTTACGAGCGGTTGCGAACTCCAAGGCCTGAGATGCGGGTGTTGTATATCTCGGGCTATACCGACAGTGCCATCGCTCACCATGGCGTGCTCGAGCCTGGGACCAATCTGCTGCCCAAACCGTTCAGTATGGAGGGGCTGGTCCACACCTTAAGAAGCGTTCTGGGTGGTCGGTCAGAATAGGCATAGCCCCTACTTGTCGTAGATGATCGAAAAACGGGGGTTGCCGTCGTCGCCGGCCAGGAGCCGGGGGCGGATGGCGTCCTCGATCCAAAAGGGCCACAATTCGGCTCGTTGGAGCCCATCGCGGGTGACATAGACGCGAAGCAGATCACCCCGCATCGCTGCCTGCCGGGGTATGTCAAACACCGCATTGCCGAGGCTGTACACGATCAATCCATCACGTCCCTCTTTGCCTTTGCGACTGTCGTAGTGTTCCACGGTCTGGGTCACGTGGGGATGATGGCCGACGACCAGGTCGGCGCCGGCATCTATCGCGGCACGGGCAGTGGCCACCTGGTTGGGCGATGGCGTGGCGGCATATTCAACGCCGGCATGGAGCAGGACGACCACAACATCGGCCTGCTCCCGCGCCGCGCGAACGTCGGCCTGCACCCGGGCCGGTTCGGCCCAGGCGATCTTGTCGCTGGCCGGCATGTCCGGAGAGCCGTTCCAATACGCGCCTGCGTAGCCGAGCACGGCTACCTTGACCCCGTTGAGGGTGAAAACAGCCGGCTGGTTCGGTTGATGGGAATCGCACAGATCCACGGCAGAAGGTAGCTCTTCGCTGGCGCCGGTCTCGCATCCGGCCCCCACTGAGGCGATGCCCAAGGCATGTAGGGTGCTCAACGTTTCGTCCAGCCCAACCTGGCCATAATCGAGGGCGTGGTTATTCGCCAGGGATACCAGGCCAAAGCCGCCCTCGACCAGCGTCTGTCCTGAGCGGGGATGGGCGCGTATGACGTAGGGCTTGTTGAGTGGCTGTCCCTGGGTTGTGAGGACAGATTCCAGATTGGCCACAGCCAGGTCGGCCTGGCGCAGGAGCGGCTCCACTCCGCCCCACGGATAAGCCGGGCCATACCGCGCCAGTTGCGCCTCCATGGATCGGCCTGGCGCCACATCGCCCAGGAACACGAGGAGCGCTGTTCCCTCTGGGCGCGCCTCTGGAGTCGCCGTCTGTAGATCGGCTATGCCGGGTGAAAGGGGGGCGAGGGCCGGCACTTTGAGCCAGGGGCCGCCGACCGGTCCGGCGCCTGGCACGATCTGCCAGGCGACGACATCGGCCAGGGCCAAGGCGTTGTCGCCGTTCGCTGCCAGTCGCCAAACTGGCAGGCCGGCCTGCACCGAGGCGCGCCGCCGTCCCTCATCATCATAAGCCTGGATCTCGCCGCTGGCCAGACCGGCCAAAATCGTGATGCTCCCCTCAACTTTGAGGGTGGTGACCGCGTTTACAGGCGAAGGGAGAGCCACACGCCATGCCAATTCACCGGTGGTAGACAGGAGGGCAAGCTGAGGTGTATTGCCCCCTGTCCCGACGACAATCTCTGGCGCCGCATCGCCGTTGGCGTCGGCAGTGTGCCAAACCGGTCCTCCCTCACCCAATGTCTGCTGCCAGCGCATTCGGGGCTCGCCAGCAGCCTCCTGGTGTGGCGCCATGGAAGTCGAGTCGAGATCGATGTCGATAGCCATCAGGCGGCCGTTCTGTAACCCAACCAGCAGGGCCGTGCCGCGATCGTCAGGTAGTGGCGCCAGTCTGGTAATCGGAACACCCGGCTCGGCGAGAAAGCGCCACACCTCCTTGCCCGATGGGTCAAATGCCCGCAGCTCGCCATCCAGCGTGGCGGCTACACCAACCTTCTCCCCTGGCAACCAAAGGATGTCGCTTACCGGGGCGCCAAGGTCCGCCTGCCATAGGACATTGCCCTTGCTGTCCAGGCTGGTGAGCCGTTCGTCCCATCCACCGGCCAGCAGCTCTGCGCCCTGCCCGCTATAGGCGAAACCGGATTCCAGTGCGGTCATGCGGGTGCCCAGGTCGCGGTGCCATATCCGGCGCCCCTGCATATTGAGGAGGGTCACTCCGTTGTCCCCGGCTACGGCCAGGCTGCCTGGCTGGTCTCCCGCGCCGACAAAGGCGAGAGCATAGATCGGGCCGGGAAGACGTGCCTGCCATGCTACCTTGCCACCCCGATCCAGGGCATAGACCGTGCGGCCCAGCGAACCGAGAAAGAAGGCCGGTCCATCCGGCCCGTTTTGCTCACCACTCTCACGCGAGTCGTTCACGGCTACGTCAGTCAGGTGGCCGTTAGCGTCGAACCGCCAGCCGAGCGACAGGGGCACTGGCTCTCCGTTGACAGGTGTCCCAAACGGCGTAGGGCTAGGTGATGGCGTCCGAGACGGCGCCGGCGATGCCGCGGCTGTGGGGCTTGGCTGTAGAGTACTGGCGCTGTTCCAG
>JAFGOG010000429.1 GCA_016926595.1 Anaerolineae bacterium | reverse complement strand
CGGCCCATCTCCTTCGGCGTCGCGATCTCGGGCAGCAGGCCGTCGTAAAAGATCTGCGCGGCGCGGTAGCCGATATCGGCCAGGACGAAAAGCACGATGCCCAGGGTGATCATGCCCGGCTGGATCAGGAACAGGCTGGCTGTGAAGAGGCACGACATGGCGGTAAAGAACATCAGGAAGCGCTTCTTGGACCCGGCAAAGTCGGCCAGCGTGCCCAGGAATGGCCCGCTGAGCAGCACGACGATGGCGGCGATCGTCTCGGCCAGCCCCCACAGCCGGGTGCCCTCCGCGCCGCCGACGACCTGCTCCTTAAAGTAGACCGAAAAGACCGCCAGGTAGATGACCGATGCGTAGGACGAGTTGCCAAAATCGTACAGATACCAGCTCCAGCGCTCGCGCCGGGTAGTCACGCCTGCTAATGCTTGGTTAGCCACGGTAACCCTCCTTTGTATTGATATGCTATGCCAGGTCAAACGCAACCTTGATTGAGCGGTGCTTCTCTTTCCCTACGGCGACCGCAAAGGCCTGTCGGTACGCCTCCAGCGGGAAGCGGTGGGTGACCAGGTCGCGTGTGTCCAGCTTTCCTTCCTGCATCCAGCGCATGGCCAGCTCAAAAGCAGACATCTGCTCGCCCTGCCAGGTGACCACGTCATGCCCTACCACACCCAGGAGATCGACCTCCTGGTACCACACCGGGGTCAGATCCAACGTCATGCGGTGCAGGTGCACGCCCACCAGTACCACCGTACCCTTGGCCCGTGTCCAGCGCAGCGCGTTGTTCAGCGTGGCCGCTGCGCCGACGACGTCATAGACCACATCCATGCCGCCGACCAACATCCGGTTTCCGGCCCGTCCTTCGTATAGCTTTGCCCCGGTCACGCGGGCCACCTGTACATAGCCGTCGTCGTGGGCCAGAAATACTTGCTGTGCGCCCCAGGACATGGCCATCTCGGCCTGCCAGGGAAACTCGGCGACGGCATGGATCTCGCACTCTGGTTGCAGCGCCAGCAACACCTGGATCAACAGAAAGCCGATCGTGCCGCAGCCCAGCACCAGCACCCGCTCCCCCGCCTCGGGCGGCCGGCGCCAGGCGGCGTGGATGGCGACGGCACAGGGCTCGACCAAGATGGCCTGCTCGTCGGTCAGGGGATCTGGAACAGTCAGTAGTGTGGCGGCGGGCGTGATAAAGGTGTCGCCATAACCTCCTCCTATCGGTTCGTGATCGCGCGGCTCCGACGCATGCTCGCACAACACCCGGTGCCCCCGCGCGCAGGCTCGGCATAGGTCCTGGCGGCCCCGCGCCCGGCAGTCGTCCGCGCGTCCCCAGCGCACCACGCGATCGCCCACGGTTAGGCCTGCTGCGTCTTTGCCTGCCTCGATCACCTCGCCTATCATTTCGTGGCCTAGAAAAGTTCGCCGATGAGAGGGCAGCGCCACCGGCGCTACGTCGAGACCGGCATCCAGGAAGATCTGGTGCAGGTCGCTGCCGCAAATGCCGCACAGGCGGTTGCGGACCCGCACCCACCCGGGCATTGGTAGCGGCGGATCGGGCAGGTCAACCAACCGCAGCGGCGATGTCGGGCCGTAATATGCGGTGCGTGACACCCGGCCCAAGAGCCGGGTGAGCACAATCCGTGGTACCGATAGCTCGAGGACCATGGTTCGCATCAGCGTCGACCCAATCCGAGCAGCAGCGATGCACCCAGCACCAGGATCATTGCCGTGACCAGGATACGAAAGCGTTCCTGATCCACGCGGCGATCGAGGCGCGCGCCAGTCCACAAGCCCAACAGCAGCGCAGGCGCTGTCCAGGCATACAACGTCCACACCCTTGGGATTATGTGGCCGACCAGCAGGTGCGAGCCTACGATTAGAATGCCGTTGATGAAGAAAA
Source organism: Anaerolineae bacterium (assembly GCA_016926595.1). The sequence goes on along the minus strand of JAFGOG010000429.1, from coordinate 11,453 downwards.
GCGTCTGCAAAATAGCGCGATACTCGTCCTTGGGCCACTGCCGCAGCGAGCCATATACGATCACTGGGGGACCAGGTGTGTTGTACGCTCCGCCCAGGCAGCCGGCCAAAAAGCCGGCCGGATAGGCCCACCACGGTGACAGGCGGCAAGGCGCCGCCATGGCCAGCCGGCGACCTGCCACCGGGCGCAGCAGCGCATAGGCTGCGTAGGCAACCAGGATCATCCCGATGGCGCGGTTGATGGCCAATTCGTCCACGCGGACCAGTGCCCAGATGCCGACGGCGACGCCTAGCGCCGAGGCCACCCCCAGACGCGCTACTTCACCAATGTCCACGGCTCGACGGAAGCGTATCAGATTGACCGTGTAGGCCGTCAGCCCGGCAAGCGCAATCAGCGGTGCAGCCGTCTTTAGATCGATCACCAGCGTCACCAGCGGCATGACGATCAGAGCAAAGCCAAAGCCTGTCAGCGACTGCAGAACTGCGGCGGCAAAGGCGACGACGGCGATCCAGGCGACAGTCATTGTGGGGGTCCCGTGAGCTGGTCCAGCAGATCCAGAACTACCTCGTGCAGATCGCCCCGGTTGGGCAGGGTGGCCATCATGCCATACAGCGCCGCCGAGCGCCCTCCTGCGCCCAATGCCCCGCCACCCGTCCCGGACGAGCGCCTGGTCAGGCGGCTCATGAGTCTCGGCGGCAGGACCCGCGCCGCTGCCTGGGCCAGCCTCACCTGCAACGATCTGGATAGCCGGGCGCGGCTTGGCCTTTTCACCACTCGCACCACCTGGCAAAGGTCGGCCAGGAACTGGTCGGCCGTTTGGGCGTGGGCCGGGGTCACGGTCAGGTGCAGGCTGGGCGGGAACTGCTGCCGGTCCAGGATCCAACCGCGCAGCGCCATCTCGTCGCCGATCTCAAAAACATTCAGCCTGTCGGAAGCGATGGCCATGATGCTCATGACCGGCTCGCCCAAGATCTGCAGCTCCGGGATGGCCCGGATCCCATCCTGCAGCTTCCTGGCTGTTTTCATCACCGTGTTGGTCAGGGCCAGGTAGCCTTCCTCGCCCAGGTAATTCAAGATGGCCCACGCCGCGGCGATAGGGCCTCCGGGGCGGGTGCCGGCCATACCGGGTGAAGCATAGACGCCGCCCGGCCAGTCGGCGTATACGTGGAACTGATATCGGCGCAGGTGCCGGTTGCGGTAAAGGATGACCGACGCCCCCTTGGCGGCATAGCCATACTTGTGCAGATCCGCCGACATTGAGGTCACGCCCGCCACCCTCAAGTCGAAATTGGGCACAGGGTAGCCGAGCTTGCGCACAAACGGCAGCATAAACCCGCCAACGCAGGCGTCGGCGTGGCACAGCAGCCCATTCTCCTGGGCGATCTCCGCCAGATCGGCGATCGGATCGACCACCCCGTGGGGATACGAAGGGGCGGAGCCGACCATTAGGATCGTATTGGGGTTGATCGCGGCTCTAGCCGCTGCCACGTCCGCCCGCAGGTCCGGCCCAACGGGGATGACCACCGGCCTGACGCCGAAATAGTGGCCCGCCTTGTGGAAAGCGGGATGGGCCGTCTGGGGCAGGATCATCTCTGGGGCAGTGACGGCCGGCCGTTCGGCGCGCGCCCAATCGCGCGAGGTCTTGACGGCCATCAGGATGCTCTCGGTCCCCCCTGCGGTCATGCTCCCGGCGGTCTCGTCGTCGCCGCCCAGCAGGTTGGCGGTCATGGCTACCACTTCGGCCTCGAATTGCCGCAGGCTGGGAAAGACCATGGGATTGAGGCCGTTCTCAGAGAAGAACAGGGTATAGGCCTCCTTCAGGAGGTCCGTCATCTCGTCGCCGGCGTGGTAAACCAGGCTCCATACCCGGCCCTCGTGCCATTTGGCGTCGTGCTCGCGTGCCTGGCGCATGCGAGCCAGGATCTGGTCGGCGGGTGTTCGATTCGAAGGGAATGGCATCATTCTCCTTGCTCCGTGACTTGCCCGGTAGGTTGCTGCCAGCCGCTGCAGGATCCGTGAACTATGCCTTGTGTTACACCCGTATGCCCGGCTCAATCTGGCCACAATAGCCGGATGGCAAATGATATCACACAGCCGATATGCTGTCAAATAGCCGAAAGGACCCCTTTAATTGACATTCCGTGCTACCGCTGGTAAGATTCCTCCGCCCAGCGTCAAGCTGTGCAGATCTGTGTCCAATCGGCTTACGGAGAAGATGCTTCAAGATCGCAAGTCGGAACACCTGCGCATAAACCTGGAAAAGGACGTGAGCTTTGCAGAGCTCACCACCGGGCTGGAGGGCTATTCCTTCGTCCACAATGCCCTGCCCGAGCTGGATTTGGCCGACGTCGATCTGGCGACGACCTTTCTGGGCAAGCGCCTGCGGCTGCCGCTTCTCATCTCGTCGATGACAGGCGGCTCGCTCGAGGCGCAACGGATCAACCACCATCTCGCCGAAGGAGCCCAGGCGGCCGGCGTCGCCATGGGGCTTGGCTCGGTGCGGGCCGCGATCGAGACGCCCAGCCTGGCCGATACCTTCCGTGTCCGTCACCTGGCTCCCGGCGTCCTTCTCCTTGCCAACCTGGGAGCTGCCCAGCTTAACGCCGGTTTTGGCCTGGACGAGTGCCGCCGCGCCGTGGACCTGACCGAGGCCGACGCCCTCATCCTCCACCTCAACCCGCTTCAGGAGGCGCTGCAGGTCGACGGCGACACCGACTGGCGGGGGTTGCTGGCCAAGATCGAGGCCGTCTGCCATGGGCTGGGGGCGCCGGTGGTCGTCAAGGAGGTCGGCTGGGGCATATCGGCGCGCGTGGCCCGCCAACTGGTCGATGCCGGGGTGACCGCGATCGACGTGGCCGGTTCGGGTGGCACTTCTTGGAGCCAGGTAGAGATGCATCGCGCTCCAACCGAGCAGCGCCGCCGGCTGTGCGCCCAGTTTGCCGGCTGGGGTATCCCCACCGCCCAGGCGTTGGTAGAGGCTCGATCTGCGCTGCCAGACCTGCCGCTGATCGCCAGCGGCGGCCTGCGGAGCGGCATGGACCTGGCTAAGGTCCTGGCCTTGGGCGCGGATCTGGGCGGGCTGGCCGGGCCATTTCTAAAGGCAGCCAACGTGTCGGCGCAGGCGGTGGCCGACCTGGTCGCCGAGATCGCCGACGCGCTGCGCATCGTACTCTTTTGCCTGGGCATTCCTGATATACAGGCATTGAAATGCACGCCTGCCCTGCGGCGGGTTGGGTAGAGGAGCCTCTGTCATGAGCCTGGCCGACGCGTCAGAACGGTTTCTGCCCCTCATCGAATCCGATCTCCAGCAGGCGCTTGAGGTTCCGCACCCGGACCTGGCTGCCTACTATGGGATGATGCACTATCATCAGGGCTGGGTTGACGAGATGCTGCAGCCGGCCGTGGCCAAGGGTGGGCCGCCAAGAACAGGCGGCACAGGCAAACGACTGCGGCCGCTCCTCTGCCTTCTTGCCTGTGAGGCGGCGGGGGGAGATCCGAGACAAGCCATCCCAGCCGGGAGCGCCATAGAGCTGATCCACAGCTTTTCCCTCATCCACGATGACATCGAAGACAGCAGCCCTCTGCGGCGCGGGCGGCGGGCGGTATGGAACGTGTGGGGTGTGCCCCATGCTATAAACGTTGGAGATGGCATGTTTGTGTTGGCTCGCCTGGCTCTGCATCGCCTGGTCGACCGCGGGGTGCCGGTCCAACGCTGCCGGGCGGCCGGCCTGGCTTTCGACCAGGCGTGCCTGGCCTTGTGTGAAGGTCAGTTTTTTGACATGAGTTTTGAAGGCCGCCCAACCGTGGACCTTGACCAATACCTGTGGATGATCCGCCACAAGACGGCGACCCTGCTGGCAGCCTCGACGCAACTGGGGGCCATGATCGCCACCGGCGATGCCGGGCTAATCGCCCATTTTTTCGCCTTTGGCCTGAACCTGGGGATCTTTTTCCAGATCCAGGACGACGTCCTGGGTGCCTGGGGCGACGAGCAGGTCACCGGCAAGTCGATCGCAACCGACATCCGCAACCGCAAAAAGACGTTGCCGATCGTCTATGCCTTGAATCATCCAGACGATCCCGATGCAGCGCGGCGACTAGCCGATCTCTACGCCCGGCCTGGTGAGCTGGACCTGCCAGCCATCCAGACAGTGCTAGAAATCCTGGATCGATTGGATGCTCGCCAATACGCCGACAAGATGGCCGGGGAATACTACCGCCTGGCTCTCGCCAGCCTGGACGAGACGGGAATAGAAAACGCCGCCCTGTCCCACCTGCGCGAGCTGGCGGCGTCCTTGTTGGACAGACAAGCCTGACAGTAGTTATCCCAGCCGGCCTGCGACCAGCGCCAACGCCTCCTCGCGGGTGCGCACCTGCCCACTCACCTGGGCCTCGCGGACCGCTTCCAAAAGCTCGCCGATGTGAGGGCCGGGCCGCAGGCCAAGCTCCTCCATCAGGTCATGGCCGTTGAGCAGTTCAGGTGGGGTTACCCGCTCCGCCGGCCGTTCCCAATAGTCGCCCAGCATCCGAACCGCTAACGACAGCAAGTGGCGCCAGGCATCCTCGCCAGTATCTGGCGCGTAAGTAGCCAGGTGATCCGCCAGCGCGTGGATCAGCAGATCCACCCCGGCTTGTTCCGTGTCGCGGTAGAAGCGATATACGGTACGAGACGACACGTTTTCTTGGCGGGCCAGCAATAGGGGGCGCATGTGATGGCGGGCGATCGCCTTTCCCAGGCGGACTTCTGCGGCAGAGAACCTGAGCCGCCGCAGCGCTTCCTCCACCAGGCCAGCCCCGATCCGGTCGTGGCCGATGAACCGGATCCGCCCCTGGCCTGCGGCCCCATCCTGGGTGTATGCCTGTGCTTTGCCGGTATCGTGCAAAAGGGCTGCGAGCTTGAGTGTCACCAAGCGGGGCCGGGTCTCGCTCACTGTCTGGGCGAGATGGGCTCGCAGGCGTGCGGCAAACGGCCTCAAGTTTTCCAGCACCGCCGCCAGCGGCGTAGCCACCGGCGGCGTGCGGCGCGAGTCTCCTGTGCCGGCTTGCTCAAGGACGGCAACGGTCTGCTCCAGGCAATCCACTATCTTGAGCGAATGGGGAAGCACATCAAGGTGGTGGGGCGGCGGCTGGGGCAGGCGGCGCAGTGGAGCCAGCTCTGGGAAAATAACCGTCAGGAGCCCTAGATCGTCCAGGCGAGCCAGCGACTCGGCGCTGTGCGGCAGGGCCAGCAGGCGGGCCAGCTCGTCACGGATCCGCTCTCCGGCAACTTCGGGGGAAGCGATCGCGGCCCCATCGCGCCGGATCAGCAATTCTGTCTGCGGCGCTAATGCAAAGCCGAGCTCGGCTGCCTGGCGGACGGCCCGCAGGGCGCGCAGTGGATCGTTGCGGATCGATGCTTCGGAAACGGGCCGGATAGTTCGAGCGCGCAGGTCATCCAGCCCTCCGTGCAGATCGATGATCTCCTCAGGCGCGCGGACGCTGGCAGCCAAGGCATTGATGGTCAAGTCACGGTCGGCCAGGTCGGCTGCCAGGTCATGGCCGCGCAGTCTGGCAACGTCCACGACCAGGTGCTCACCTTCTTGATCATGCAGAATGGCCCGCCCGGTTCCCCGTGCTTCGTCTAGAGGATAGTAGGCGCCGCCGAACCGGTCGGCCAGACGGCGGGCCAGGTGCAGCCCATCGCCGGCTACTGCGACGTCCAGGTCGTATATGGGCCGGCCCAGTAGCCGGTCCCGCACGCAGCCGCCGACCAGATAGACTTGGATATCTTGGCCCGCTAGCCAGGCGGTGATTTGATCGCGCAGATTCATTCCGAGTCAGAGACCGGGTCAGGCCCTTGCCAACTCTGGCATCTCTTCTCGCAGACGCTCTGCCTCGGCAAACCCGGCCGCCAGGGCTTTGAGGTTGACGGCTTCGGTGCCGGCCGGCACCCGGTCGTGCACCACTTTTTCCAGGGCTTGCCGCGTCACCAGTCCGGTCAAGCCGCCGATCAGGCCCAGGGCAGTGATACTGGCCGTGATGCGCCGGCCGCTTGCTTGTTCGGCAATGTCGGTGATTGGCACCGAGATCGCCCGGTGGCTGGGCACCCGGCTGACGTTGCACGAATCCACAACGATGAGCCCATCCTCTTTTACCTGGCCATAGTATTTGTCACACGCTTCCTGGCTCATGCACAACAGGAGATTGGCCTGCGTCACCTCGGGGTAGTCGATCTCACCCTCGGCGACGATGACCTCAGACCGGCTGGCGCCGCCGCGCGCCTCGGGGCCGTAGCTCTGGGTCTGGACGGCGTTCAGCCCGTCATAGACGGCGGCGGCTTCGGCCAGGATGACGCCAGCCAGGATCATGCCCTGCCCGCCTTCGCCGGCCAGGCGGACTTCGTAGCGGCTCTCAAGCTCCTGCCGCGCCAACCGTGAGCGGTCCTGCATGTCACGCCGCCCACCCCTGCGGTTGCTGCTCTTGCCTTTTGGGGTTATGGATTGCCCTTGCTCACTCATGCCGACCTCCTACATCCAGCCACGGCGGACCTGGCGCTTGCGCAGCGGCGGTGTGCCGTGTACGCGCTCGATGAGCTGGTCGTACAACTCGGTATATCCGGGCTTGTCCTCGTCGTGAAAAACACCCCGCACGATCTTGCCTTCTGACTGAATCGGGTCGCCCAGTTTTTCAGCCGCCTGGGTCGTGATGCTGTTGTCCTTGAGATAGCGCATCATGTCGACAGGCGATTTCATGTTGTTGGCCCGCCCAAACGTGGTATGGCAGTAACTTACCACCTCGACCATCGAGAACCCGTTCTTGGACATGGCCCGTTCGATCAGCCTATCGAGCTCCGTCACGTGATAGACGGTGCTGCGGGCGACAAAGGCAGCGCCGGAAGCGATAGCCAGCTTGCAGACGGGAAAAGGCTGCTCGATGTGGCCATAGGCGGCCGTAGATGAAAAAGCCCCCAGGGGCGTGGTCGGCGAAGACTGGCCGCCGGTCATGCCATAGATGCTGTTGTTGACTACGATGGCGGTCAGCTCGATGTTGCGCCGTGCGGCGTGGATAAAGTGATTGCCGCCGATGGCTAATGCGTCGCCGTCGCCCATCACTACGATCACTTTCAGCTCTGGGCGGGCCAGCTTCAGGCCGGTGGCAAAGGCCAGCGCCCGGCCGTGGGTTGTGTGCAGGGTGTTGAAATCCATATAGACAGGCATCCGGCCCGTGCAACCGATGCCGGAGGCTACCACGACATCATCCTGGTTCAGCTCCAGCTTTTGCACCGAGCGGAGGATGCTGCCCATGGCGATGCCGATGCCACATCCGGCGCACCAGACGTGTGGGAACTTTTTGTGGTGCCGCAAATAGTCGTAGGTTCCCTGATCGTGTCGCTTCATTTTCTAACCTTCCTTCGCATCCGATGCTCCACCATGCGCCCCTCTCGGCAGTCTGGTCCTTTGAAGAGGATCTGCGTGGGCTGGCCCATGGCCTGGTATCGATCTCAACGGGGCGCGGATCGGCGAAGAGCGGATGGCGTCGAGGATCTGCTCAGGCGCGACCATGTGGCCGTCGGCACGGCCCACGCGGGTCACTTTTTTGTGGCCTACCATGCGCTCGACTTCCAAGGCAATCTGGCCCAGGTTCATCTCAGGCACGATCACGCGGTGGGCATCCTCGCAAGCGTGCTCTACGGCGGCCTCGGGGAAGGGCCACAGCGTCTTGAGCCGCAGCAGCCCTACTTTGCGTCCATACCGGCTGCGGGCGATGTTGATCGCGTGGCGCGCCGAGCGCGCCGTCGAGCCATAAGCCACGACCACGATGCGGGCATCTTCCAGGCCGTCTTCCTCGACCATGATGATCTCGCCCGGGTTGTTCTCGATCTTGCGAAAGAGCCGTTCGATCCAGGGCTGGATCTCGTCCGTGCGTTCGGTGGGAAAGCCGCGCGTGTCGTGGAGCAGCCCGGTGATGTGGTACCGGTACCCCTCGCCAAAGGGTACCAGGGGCGGCACGTCGGACGGCGGATTGCCGAACGGTTCGTACCACTCGGGCGGCACGCCCGGCATCTCACGGTTCGCGATCTTGATCGAAGCAGGTTCGGGCAGCTCGACCCGCTCGCGCATGTGACCCACTACCTCGTCCGTCAGCAGGATGACCGGGGTCCGGTACTTTTCGGCCAGGTTAAAGGCGTCTACGGTCAGATCGAACGATTCGCGGACCGAGGCGGGCGCCAGGGCAATGATCGGGTGGTCGCCGTGGGTGCCCCACCGCGCCTGCATCACATCGCCCTGCGCCGGGTCGGTAGGCAGGCCGGTGCTCGGACCGGTGCGCATAACATTGACGACGACGCACGGGATCTCGGTGGCGACTGCGTAGCCGATATTCTCCTGCATCAGTGAAAAGCCAGGGCCGCTGGTGGCGGTCATGGACTTGAGCCCTCCGATCGAGGCGCCGATGATCGCCGCCATGCTGGCGATCTCGTCCTCCATCTGGATAAACTTGCCGCCGATCTTGGGCAGCTCGCGAGACAGGATCTCGGCGATTTCGGAGGAAGGTGTGATCGGATAGCCGGCGTAAAAGCGGCAGCCGGCGGCCATCGCGCCCAACGCACAAGCGCGGTTGCCCTGCATGAATTGGACAGTCATAGACCACCTCCGACCGGCAGTACTCCCTCTTGAGCCATCTCGGCCAGCCGTTCAAGCTCTTCTATCTCCTCAGGCTCCAGGCGCCGGACGGTAATGGCCATGTCCGGGCAATGGGTGCTGCACCACATGCAGGCCGTGCACCGTTCGGGGTGGGCGACCTTTGTCCGGCCTTGGCCGTTGGATTCAAAGACCTTTTGGGGGCAGAACTCGATGCAGATGCCGCAGCCCTTGCACCAGGTGCCAAAGATCGACACATGACCCCGAGGCCGCGGGGCGCCGCTCTTTTTGTTAGAAACCGGAACGGCGGACGAATCCGCCGTTTCTTCCGTCGACATGGTGATAACCTCCACAGACGGGCACATGGGTCGCCCTGTTACAGTATTCAGACCTATTTTACCACCAGTCCTTTATGTGTCAAGATAGGCTGAGGTCAGCGCCAGGGAAGGAGGGGGGAGGAAGGCCAAAAACCTCAAAACACCGCAGTTGACCGCACAGGTCGGCCAGCCGCGGCGAATCGCCGGCCCTGGCCGGCCGGATCGTGATCCGATCCTGTGAGGATAATCCTGGCGGCATGTCGTCTCCGTGGGCGCACGGTTGTGCGTCTCAACTGTCGCCTGGCCGGGGGATCAACGGCTGGCTTGCCATTCGTGGCGCAGGATGCCCATGATGATCCGGCCGTAACGCCGGCCGTCGCGCAGGACTGCGTCACGCTGAATCCCTTCCTGCTTGAACCCCACCCGCTCATAGGCGCGGATGGCCTGGGTGTTGTTGGCGATCACGTCGAGGCCGAGGCGATACAGGTTCAGCTCGTCAAAGGCGTAGCGCAGCAGGAGCCGCAGGGCGTCGGCGCCATAGCCGCGGCCCCGGTAGTCGGCCTCGCCAATGCCGATCGCCAGCAGCCCGGCCTGGTTGTTCCACTCGATGCTGTGAATCGCGGCAAAGCCGATCAGCTTGTCGTCTGCCAGGGTCCTCAGGTAAAACGTAACGCTGTTGGGACTCTCGTGGCCCGGGTTAAAGCGCTCGATAAAGCTCTCGGCCGAGTAGGGCCGGGCATATTCGGTGTCGAGATTCCGCAGGTAGTCGGCGTCCTGGCTCCAGCGGGCAAACGCCTCGGCGTCGTCGCGCGTGGGTGGGGCCAGCCGCACCAGCTTGCCCTTGAAAAGTGTCTCGCTCATTTGGTGCAATTCCTCCTCGTCGAATGGACAGCGCTCTCCCCCCTGTGGTGAGGGAAAAGGATTGTATCATAGGCGGCTGGGAAAGGCAAAAGTGGGTCTGTGTGACCCTAGCCGACCGCCCTCTTAAACGTGGAGGCAGGCATGACCTGTGGTATAATTCTGCCCACTCAAACCACCTACAGAGAGCGGATTGATGGCGACGACAACGCGCGATCAGATACTGCCGGCGAGGGACGTCGCTCCGGCAAGCGGGCCGACGGTGCGGCGGATGCTGGCCCTGTGGCTGCCGCTGGCGGTCAGCCAGTTGATGATGGTCCTCGAGCCGACGATCATCAACATCGGCCTGGGGCGCACACTCGACCCGGAAATGGCCCTGGCTGCCTACGGCGTGGCCTTTAGCCTGGCGTTGCTCGTCGAGGCGCCGGTGTTGATGGTGCTGGACGCCTCGGTGGCCCGCTCGGCGGATCGGGCGGCCTTTCGCTTGATCGAGCGTTTTGCCCTGGGGCTGGGGCTGGCTGTACTGGCCATCGGACTGATCGTGTCGGCGACGCCGCTGTACGGCGTCATCGTCGAGGATCTGATGAACATCCCGGCCGACGTCGCCGCCCGGGCCAGGCCCACCCTGCAGATCCTGTCCTTCTGGCCGCTGCCGATCGGCTGGCGGCGCGCCCAGCAGGGGCTGCTCATCCGCACCGGGCGAACGTTGGCCATCAGCACGGCCACAGTTGTCCGGCTGGTCACGCTGGCTGCTGCCCTGGCGGGCGGGCTGCTGCTCTTCCCCGGGGGAGGGTCGGTGGTGGCCGGATGGGCCATGAACCTGAGTGTTTTCGTCGAGGCAGCGCTGGTGACCTGGGCGGCCAGGCGCGCTCTCCGCCTGGCGGACTTGCCCGACGACGGATCAAACCTGGCCGGGCGCGATCTGTGGCGTTTCTATCGCCCGTTGGCCACGACGAGCATCATCCAGCAGGCGGCGCGGCCGGTGCTGAACGCCGGCATCGCCGCGGCGGCGCTGGGGGTCGAGTCGCTGGCAGCCTGGCCGGTGACCTGGAGCCTGGTGATCCTGATCGCCGGGCCGGGCTGGAGCCTGCAGCAGTTGACCAACGCCCTGGCGGCCGACGAGGTGGCCTACCGGCGGGTCAGGAGCTTTTCCCTCGCCCTGGGCGGTATTTTCGTGGCGATTCTCGGCCTGGTGGCGCTGACCCCACTGTATGGCCTGGCGATGGGCGGCGTTTATAACCTTTCGCCGGAGTTGCAGGCGCTGGCCAAGCCGGGGATCCTGTTGATGATCCCGTTCCCACTACTGCTGGGCATGCAGGGGGTGCTGCGGGGGGTGCGGATCCGGCGGGGGTGTACCACGGCGATCCGGAGCGGTGTGGTGGTCAACGTGGTGGTGCTGGTCGTGACGATCGTGGTAGGCGTCACGCTGGTCGGGCCGACGGGCGTCGTGCTCGCGGCGGCGGCGTACCAGACCAGCATCCTGGCCGAGCTGGCGTGGCTGAGGTGGAAGGCTCCGTGCTGATGGCTGCCCCCATGCGGCGGGAGGTGTTATGAATAAGGAGGAACTGCGGGTTTGGGCCCGCGGCCTGGGGTTTGAGCTGGTTGGGGTAGCGCAGGCGGGGGAGTTTCCGGGGGTTCCGCCCTGGGCGCGGTCGGTGGT